>JACCRJ010000191.1 GCA_013813615.1 Lautropia sp.
GGCCCAGCCCGGCCATGACGCGAAAGGTCCAGAACACAATGGTGGCGTTCGGCCGATCCTCCCGCGCAAACTCCTTGAGCGCCGGTATCGTGCCGTCGAGGCTGTGGGTGAGCACCAGGCTGCCGAGCCTGGGGATTTCGAGCCGGTAACGCGTGGTCTCCGTTTCCATGTCGGGAATGCCGAAGAGGATCAGCGGGACGCCCTCGCCGGGATGGTTCTCCCAGTGCCCCTCCATCGCGGCGATCTTGGCCGGTTGGTGCTTGAGCGTGTTGAGGCCGTGCAGGTCGCCGATCAGCAACTGCAGCGGCGCGGTGGCGAGCACCATCCACATGGCCATCGAGAGCATCTTGCGGACTGGCGCATTGTCCCGTCCGCGCAGCAGGTGCCAGGCCGCGCTGCCGCCGACGACCAGGGCCGTCGCGAGGAAGGCGGCCGCAACCATGTGCGCCAGCCGGTACGGGAACGACGGATTGAAGATCACCCGGAACCAGTCCACCGGGACCACGACCCCATCGATGATCTCGTGGCCCTGCGGCGTGTGCATCCAGCTGTTGGAAGCGAGGATCCAGGTGGCGGAGATCACCGTTCCGACAGCGACCGCAACCGTCGAGGTGAAGTGCAGCCCCGGCCCGACCCGGTTCAACCCGAAAAGCATCACGCCGAGGAAGCCGGCTTCGAGGAAAAAGGCGGTGAGGACTTCGTAGGCGAGCAGCGGACCGGTGACGCCGCCGGCAAAGCGGGAGAACTCGCTCCAGTTGGTGCCGAACTGGTACGCCATGACGAGGCCGGAGACCACGCCCATGCCGAAGGCCACCGCGAAGATCTTCAACCAGAAGCGATACAGGTCGAGGTAGACCTGCTGTCGCGTCTGCAGCCAGCTTGCCTCCAGCACCGCCAGATAGCTGGCCAGCCCGATGGTCAGGGCTGGAAAGATGATGTGGAAGGAGATGGTGAAGCCGAACTGGATCCGGGCCAGCAACAGTGCGTCGAGATCGGGCATGGTCGCCTTTGGGCTCCGGGGCTGGTTGCACCTCGATTATGCGCGCCGAGGCGACGCGCCGCCCGTAACCCGACTGCCCAAGGCGTCATTTTCAACAGGCGCTAGACTGATCGCTGACGAACCGGAGTCTGCAGATGAACGAAGGCCACACCGCTACATCCGATCCCCTGTCGCCGGAGGAGCTCGCCAGGATGGATGCCTGGTGGCGCGCAGCCAATTACCTGTCGGTGGGGCAGATCTATCTCTACGACAACCCGCTGCTCAAGGAGCCCTTGACGCTGGCGCACGTCAAGCCGCGCCTCCTGGGCCACTGGGGCACCACGCCCGGGCTCAACTTCGTCTATGTCCACCTCAACCGGATCATCAAGCGCCTGGATGCCAACGTGATCTACATCACCGGACCGGGGCATGGCGGCCCGGGACTGGTCGCCAACACCTGGCTCGAAGGCAGCTATGCCGAGTGCTACCCGGATGTGCCGCAGACGGCTGCCGGCATGAAGAAGCTGTTCAAGCAGTTCTCGTTTCCCGGCGGCATACCGTCGCATGTGGCGCCGGAAACGCCGGGCTCGATCAACGAGGGCGGCGAGCTCGGCTACTGCCTCTCCCATGCCTTCGGCGCCGCTTTCGACAATCCCGATCTGGTGGTCGCCTGCGTGGTCGGTGACGGCGAGGCCGAGACGGGTGCGCTAGCGACCAGCTGGCACTCCAACAAGTTCCTCAACCCGGTGCACGACGGGGCGGTCCTGCCCGTACTGCACCTGAACGGCCACAAGATCGCCGGTCCGACCGTGCTGGCGAGGCTGCCGCAGGACGAGCTCGAGGCGCTGTTCCGCGGTTACGGATACGCCCCGATCTTCGTCGAAGGCGACGAGCCCGGCTCGATGCACCAGCTGATGGCCGCGGCCATGGACAGCGCCTTCGCGCGGGTCAGGCAGATCCAGGCGGACGCCCGTGCCAACGGTTTTCGCAAGCGGCCGGTCTGGCCGATGATCGTGCTGCGCTCGCCGAAGGGCTGGACCGGGCCGAAGGTCGTGGACGGCAAGCCGGTCGAAGGCAGCTTCCGCTCCCACCAGGTGCCGGTCGCGCAGCTCGGCACCGATCCGTCGCACCTGCGAACGCTGGAACAGTGGATGCGCAGCTACCGCCCTGAGGAACTGTTCGACGGTCAGGGCAGGCTGAAGCAGAATATCGCGGCGCTCGCACCGGTCGGCGACCGGCGGATGGGCGCCAATCCGCACGCCAACGGCGGGCTGCTGCTGCAGGACCTGGCGATTCCGGACTTCCGGGACTACGCGGTGAAGACGAACGCGCCGGGCGCGATGATGGCGGAATCCACCAGCGTCCAGGGCAGATTCCTGCGCGACGTGCTGAGGCAGAACGACGGCGCGAAGAACTTCCGAATCTTCAGCCCCGACGAGACGTCCTCCAATCGGTGGGGGGCGGTGTTCGAGGTGACCAGCCGCTGCTCCACCGCCGAAATCCTGCCGGATGACGACAAGGTCGCCCCCGACGGCCGGGTGATGGAGATGCTGAGCGAACACCAGTGCCAGGGCTGGCTCGAAGGATACCTGCTCACGGGCCGTCACGGCTTCTTCTCCTGCTACGAAGCCTTCATCCACATCGTCGACTCGATGTTCAACCAGCACGCCAAGTGGCTCGACATCACGCGTGAGATCCCCTGGCGCGAACCGGTCGCATCGCTCAACTACCTGCTGTCCTCACACGTCTGGCGCCAGGACCACAACGGCTTCAGTCATCAGGATCCGGGATTCCTGAACGTGGTCATGAACAAGAAAGCGGAAGTCATCCGCATCTACCTGCCCCCCGATGCCAATACCCTGCTCTCGGTCACCGACCACTGCCTGCGCAGCCGCAACTACGTCAATGTCGTCGTGGCCGGCAAGCAGCCGGCGCCGCAATGGCTGACCATGGACGAAGCGGTCCGGCACTGCAAAGCCGGTGCGGGAATCTGGGAGTGGGCCAGCAACGACGCCGGCGGCGAACCCGACGTCGTGATGGGCTGCTGCGGCGACGTGCCTACGCTGGAAACGCTGGCTGCGGTGCAGATCCTGCGGGAGCGTCTGCCGCAACTGAAGATCCGGGTGGTCAATGTGGTGGACCTGCTGACGCTGCAGTCGCCGAGGGAGCATCCCCACGGCCTGTCCAACGAGGCCTTCGACGCCCTGTTCACGACCAGCAAGCCGATCATCTTCGCTTTTCACGGCTATCCCGCGCTAATCCACCAACTGACCTATCGCCGTACCAACCACGGCGGCCTGCATGTGCGCGGATTCAAGGAAGCGGGTACGACCACCACCCCCTTCGATATGACCGTGATGAACGACCTCGACCGCTACCACCTGGCCGGCGACGTCATCATGCGTCTTCAAAATCCGTTGCCGCCGGCGGAGGCGACGCGCCGATTCCTGCGAGATAAGCTGGTCGAACACAAGGCCTGGATCCGGGAGTATGGCGACGACATGCCAGAGATCCGGGAATGGCAGTGGCGCCCACGCGCCTAGGCTTACACGGCATCTTTCAACGACGCCTTAAACCTGCGAACTGCTGCTACTGCTGTAACAAAAGCGGCCGCTCCGCGGACGGGGCGGCCGCGCACCAACGATTACTTGGTGCCCGTACCCGGTGAGGTACCGGTGCTGGACGTGCCAGGAGCCATCTGCGACTTTATGTCGCCGGGGGAACCCTGCGACTTGGTCGACTCTGCGCCGGAGCCCGTGCCCGCACCGGTGCTGCCGGTACCGGTGGAGCCCGTGCTGGAGCCGCCGCCGGGGCTGCCGCCAGGGGCGGTCTGCATCGTGGAGGTGCTGCCGGGTGCCATTTGGGAAGGGAGGGCGCCGGGCGCACCTTGCGAACGGGTTGCGTCGGTAGCACCCGACGAGGTGGTGCCGGCCGGTTCTCCTCCGGTGGGTGAGTTGGCACCGCCTGGCGACTGGTTCGTCGACGTCGTTCCCGGCGCGATTTGAGTCTTGATGTCCCCTGGTGAACCCTGCGACTTGGTTGCGTCTGATGCATCTTTCGGCTGCGCGAAAGCGCCGCCGGCAGCCATCAGGACGCAAGCTGAAAATACTGCCGTCTTCATCTTCTTCATGTCGTAATCCTCTTTTGGTAATTTCGGATGACAGGGTGTCCGCCGCAGGACTGGCGCCAACGACTGCGCGCCCCTTTCGACTCACCGCCAGCGCTCATCGCAACTTGCATGCCCGGATCGACCGGGCCGACCACCGTCAGGTTCATCGACACGCCGAAGCTTACTAGGAGCCTGTCGAGGTTGGGCAAGGGGGCGCGTTCGCACCGCGTCGGGCCCCAGGCAAGGCGCGTGTTCTGGTCGATATCAAGGATATCGACCAGGTTGCGCAAC
>JACCRJ010000205.1 GCA_013813615.1 Lautropia sp.
TCGTTCACCTATCTGCGCGAGATCGAAGCGGACATCATCAAGATCGACGGCAGCTTCGTTCGCGACATCAACCAGAACCCCGCCAATCATGCCATCACCCGCATGATCGTTGAGTTGTCGCATGAACTTGGCAAGCGATGCGTTGCGGAATGGGCCGAGCAACCGGATGTCATCGCGACGCTGATGCAACTCGGTGTCGACTACGGCCAGGGTTATGCGCTGGCGCGCCCCATGGCGCCGGAAGCGCTGATATTCGCCAGCAGTGGTGGTGATCTGGTTACCGAACCGACGGTCCGGGCGCTCCTGAAGGGAACGCTGTCGCCCGAGCAAGTTGCAGCCCCCCCCAGTTGGACCGCCGCCCAACCGGCCCTGTTCTGACCCATCCGCGCGCTGAGCCCCAGCGCGTTCGCTCCTTCAAGCGCTTTTCCTGCCCTCTCCGGGGGCCCCGCCGACGCACCAGCCCCGGCTCGTCCCGTCGTCCCCTCGACTCCCGGCGTTATCATCCCGTCTACGGGAGCGCCGGCTCCGAGCCGTGTCGTCCAGACCCTCGGAGCGCACGGTCAACCTTTCGGAAACCGGCACTCAGGGGCGTCATGGTAAAGGCAGGAGCCAATTCAGGTTCGACTACGCAGGCAATCGCCATCCTCGGCGAAACGGCAAGCGCTTTGGCCCTGGCCAGGCTCTGCTCAGCCCAGGGAATGGCCGTATCGGTCCTCGCGACTACTTCCGGTGAAAGCGCCACGGCGGACGTCGCCGCAGCGGTCGGCGCCTCCGATTGCATCATCGATGCCCGCCCCGAGGGGCGCGACGGCAGAGCCGATGCGCTGCTAAGTCTGGAGGCTGCGATCCCGGCAGGCGCCATCGTCGCGGTGGTGGCGTCTCATCGCCCGGTAGGGCCGTGGGCGCGCAAGCTTGGTCGCCCCGGCAATTTTGCAGGGCTCGTGCTCGGGCAGCGCTTCGATGAAGAATCCGCACCGGAAATTGTCCGCACGCGGGACACCTCGGACGATACCGTGGCGCGCTTGGACGGTCTGCTCAGGCGAATCGGCAAGAATCCGATCGTGGTTCGCGACTGTACCGGCTTCTTCTCGGCGCGCGTCGCCGGCGCTTTCCTCAACGAGGCGATGGCGCTGGTCGGCGAAGGCGTACCGGCAGCGGTGGTGGAAAGCAGCGCCTTGGAAAGCGGCATGCGTGCCGGCCCGCTGTCGATGCTGGACGAGATGTCGCTGAAGATTCCTGACGAAATCCTTCACCAGGAACTGCGTGACCTGGAGCATGAAAAGCAGGCGCACGGCCACGAACACGGCCACGGCCACGAACACGGGCACGGGCACGGGCACGGGCACGGGCACCATCATGAATCCGGCCACGCTCATTTCCCCGGCCACGATCACAATCATGACCACGGCCAGGGCCACGCCGACACCCGCGATCATGGTCATGGTCATGATCAGGCCCCCGCCTCCACCGATGCGCATGACCATCAGAGGCCGCACGAGCACGCGCATTCGGTCAAGAGCAGGCGGATGCCGGAGCCCGCGGTCTACGTGATGGAGAAGATGGCGCACGGATTCAAGCGGATGGGCCGCGCGTCCGGCGCCGGTTTCTATGACTATGACGACGACGGCACGGTCACGCTCTGGTCCGGCCTGAAGGCCTTCGAGCGTCGAACGGCGAAGGTCCCTGCGGAAGACATCCGGGACCGGCTGCTCGTCATCCAGGCGCTGGAAGCAGTCCGCTGCCGGGATGAAGGCGTGGTGGCCTCGCTGGAAGATGCTGACACCGGATTGCTCGCCTATGGTTTCCCGGCCACCAGCGGCGGTGTCGTCGGCTACATCAACAGCTTTGGCACCGGCGCGTTTGTCAGGCGTGCAGCGGAGCTCGCGACCCGCTACGGCGAACGCTTCCGTCCACCGGCAGGACTGGAGGATCTGGCAAGCCGGGGCCGGCCGCTCGCCGAGCAGCCGGATGCAGTGCCTGCATCGCGCGCCGCGCATGGCGGCAGCAGGCCTGGACCCGAGGCCTGAGCGGGCTTCGCGGTATGGTCAGGCCCGCCCGGCTGCTGCATGCCCAGCGCGAACCGGCCGCCACCCGTCCGGCTGCGACGATCCTGTTGCTGCGCGATTCACCGGATGGCTACGAAGTACTGATGACGCGGCGATCCCTGAAGGCCAGCTTCGCGCCGGGTGCGTTCGTGTTCCCCGGGGGTGCGGTGGACACGGCTGACGGGTCACCGCAGGCGATGGCCCTGTCTCGCTCCCGGCCAACCCAGACTCCGGAGCACCGCCGCTTTGCGGTGGCCGCGATCAGGGAGGCCTTCGAAGAACTCGGCATCCTCCTAGCGAGCGCTTCAGGTCGGGCGGGATACGTGGATGCGTCGCTGGTGGGTACGATGGACCGCTCGAGCGGCACCGACTTCCTTGCGCAGGTTGCCGCCCGCCATCTGACGCTGGCGGTCGACGATGTCTGGTGGCTCGCGCACTGGGTTACCGATCGTGACCTGCCGAAGCGCTTCGACGCTCGATTCCTGGTTGCCCGCATGCCGCCGGGCCAGGAGCCGGCGCCCGACAACAGCGAGCAATTCGAGCCGGTCTGGATCTCGCCCAAGGAAGCCTTGCGACGGCACGAGGCGGGCCGCTTCGACATGATCTTTCCGACGATCCGGACGCTGCGCAGGATGGCGCAGTGGCCGACCGTGGGGGACCTGCTCGCAGCCTGCAGCGACGACGGACCGGCCTGGATCTCCTGCCCGAGGGCGGCGTACGTCAACGGCGCGATCCAGCGATTCTCCGAAGACGAAGCGCCGTTCGGAGAAGTGGAGCTGACATCGCCGGACGGACAGGTGGTCCATCATCTCGACTGGCAGTCGGAACAGCCGGTAAAGCTGCTGCAGGGATTGTGGCGGCTGACCGCGCCCAATCCGGGACGCATGACGGGCCCCGGCACGAACACCTACATCCTGGGCGACGCCGACGCGGGCTTCATCGTCATCGACCCTGGCCCGCCGATACCGAAGCACGTCGAACGCATCGCCGCGCTGGTTGGCAAACGGCTGAAGCTGATCCTCTGCACCCACTCCCACCCGGATCATTCGCCGGCCGCCCCCATGCTGCAGGCACTTGCGCCGGCGCCGGTCCTCGGGGTGCCATCGGCGCCGACTGCGGAGGAGCACTCCTTTTTCCGGCCTGATGAAGTGCTCACCGACGGCCAGATCCTGCAGGTCGGCGGCACCTCGCTACAGGTGGTTGCGGCGCCCGGCCACGCAGCCAATCATGTCTGCTTTTTCCTCGCCGAGGACCGCCTGCTCTTCAGCGGCGACCACGTCCTCAACGGCTCCACCACCATCGTCAACCCTCCGGACGGCCACATGGGCGACTACCTGCGATCGCTGGACCGCCTGGCCCAGCTGAATCCCCTGTTCATTCTGCCTGCCCACGGCCACGTACTGGGCTCAGCCCCGGACGCCATCGCCCGCTTGAAGGCGCACCGCCTGAAGCGCGAGCGCAAGGTACTCGAGGCAGTCCGAGCCCGCCCCGACTGCGGACTGGACCAGTTGGTGACCCTTGCCTATGACGATACGCCGACGGCGGCACACGGGATCGCCAAGCGGTCGCTGCTGGCTCACCTTGAAAAACTGACAGACGACGGCCTGGCCGCCGCGAGCGGCGCCGGTTGGCGGGCCGTGTCCGCAGATACCGCAACCTGATCGGCCCCCGTCTCCGGGGCTTGACGGCGGGTAAAGCAAGAGCAGGCAAGGCAGGCATAGCGCTTGCGAATCTGCCGCGTCGGTCCGGTCTCGAAGCAACCGGCGACATATCCGCGGTACCG
>JACCRJ010000232.1 GCA_013813615.1 Lautropia sp.
GGCGGCCGGTCTACTGATGACATCACCAGGGGCCCGGCGAATGTTGGCGGGGGCGCTGCGGATCGGGACGCTACCAGAGGTGACGCACCTCTTGCATCTTTCCGCCGCGGCGACCCGAGGCAACCCGCGACCTCCCCTGGAGAACCCGCTGGAGCGGGGACAAAAAAAGCCCCGTGAGGGGCCAAATCAGGGAGGAACTTCTGCGGCGTAGGAAGCAAGTTACATGCCTAAAGCCCCGACTGCCTCCCAAGGAGGCTGTCGGGGCTGGGAAAGGGGGCGCGCGGTGAAGAAGGCAGGGATCGGCATACCCGTTCATCGGGAAAATTCGCCTGCAAGTATTACCTTACACGGCGGGATCCCGCAGGCCATCCGCGCCGAAGCGTCGCCGTGCCGATGACGCGTTTTCGTCTGTCAGGAGCAAATGCCAAGCCCGGGCGTCGCTGGCACAAGCCGCAGGCCCGACCGCTGTCAAGGCGGGTGCTTGCGCAAACCCGCATGGATACTCAATGGCCGGGTTAGTGTCGGCAACCGCACCGCCGCAAGGTGGCCCCACCCACCCGCCCGACCCCGCAGTCTGCGCCTATCGAGGCGGCACGATTGATTGGCCTCCGTCGGAGTGGAGTCGAAAGCGGCGAGATGGCACAGTTCCTGCGTTTCTCTTTGCAAACAACTAAATGCCAAGGAGAAGAAGCCCATGGGTCAGTCGATTTCCCTGCAGCTGAACCGCAGCCTCAGCATCGCGCCGGCGCTGCAACGCTCGCTGCAGTTGCTGCAGATGAACGCACTCGAATTCGAGCAGGAGATCAGCCAGGCGCTGGACAACAATCCGCTGCTCGAGCTTGAGGAATCCGCCGAAGCCGTGGCAGACGCAGCAGATATCCGCGACGCCATGCATCCGGACGCCGCGGACCTGCCACTCGAGGCCGACTCGGGCGAGTACCTGGATGCCAGCTTGGCAGACAGCTTCGACGAGATGTCGCGGGACGACCTCACCACCTACGACGACATCGATAGCGGCGTGCTCGCGGATGCGGGTTCGGTGATGGATTCCGATACCGCTCCTGAAATCACTGCGGAACTCAACGAGGCTGCTGGTGATGAGTTCAACGAGCATCTTTCGGACTGGAGCACGACCTCCAAGTCCGGGCAGGGAGAAGGCCTGTCCGCGCTGGACATGGCACCCGCGCAGGGATCGCTGCGGGACCACCTGCTGCAGCAATTGGGAAGCCTTCGTCTCGGCCCCCAGGAACAGCATTTGTGCATACTGATCATCGACAGCCTCGACCCCGCCGGCTATCTGCGCGAGGACCTGGAGGAACTGGCTGAAATCAGCAAGCAGTACGTGGAGGGTTCCGGGCGGGGCAAGCCGGCGATTACCGTCGACGATGTAAGGATCGCGCTGCGGCGGGTACAGAGTTTCGATCCGCCGGGCATTGCCGCGCGCACCATCGACGAATGCCTGACGCTGCAGTTGCAGGCAGTTCCTGAGGCCAGTGCCGGCCGATCGATCGCCATCGAGATCGTCAGAAATCACCTGCAACTCCTGGCCCACAACGATTTCCGCGGCATCACGGCCGCAACCGGCGCGAGTGAGGCGGACCTTTCGGCGGCAACGCGCCTCATCCGCTCCATGGATCCCAAACCGGGCCTGGGCTTCGGCAAGGACCGCGTGGTCTTCGCCGTGCCCGAGGTCATCGTCAAGAAGGTCAAGGGCGTCTGGGCGGCAGCGCTGCATCCGGCAGCCACCCCCCGCATCCGCCTCAACGCACAGTACGCCAGCATCGTCTCCCGCAACGAAGGCGGTCAGTGCAATGGCCTTACCGCGCAACTGCAGGAAGCGAAGTGGCTGATGCGCAGCATCGAGCAGCGCGCCAACACCATCGAAAAGACCGCCGCAGCCATCGTGGCGCGGCAGCAGGCGTTCTTCGAGCACGGGGATATCGGCCTGCAGCCGCTCAAGCTGGCGGATATTGCGGCGGACGTCGGCATCCATGAATCGACTGTATCGCGGGTCGTCAACAGCAAGTATCTGCAGTGCCCCGCCGGCCTCATCCCGATGCGCAAATTCTTCACCAGCCATGTCGAGACCTCTGCCGGCGATGCCTGTTCTGCTACCGCCGTCAAGGCGATGATCCGCCAGTTGGTGGACAGCGAAGCCGCGGGAGAACCGCTCTCGGACCATCGACTTGCCAAGATGCTCGCGCAGCGCGGCATCCGGATCGCCCGCAGGACAGTCACCAAGTACCGCGATGCACTTGGCATCGAAGCCGCAGACCTGCGGCGCCAGTTGAACCAGCCGGCCGCCGGCGCCGACCTTGCCCGCAAGGCCGCGAAGGTGCCGGCCACCGCGCGGCGGCGCGCCGCGCCGGCAGCGCAGTCGGTCCATGCCTGAACGAGGTAGAAGAGAATGCAAGCCGACTCATCGCTGGACCACCTGTACGCCAGATCGCTCGACGGTTCCGAGGACCGGTTTCACCACCGCAACGGCGTCTTCTATCCGTCCGGCTTCGCCCTGATAGCGCTGAAGGAAGAGAAGCTGCAGTCGGCGATCGACGTGCTGATGGAGGGTGGCCTTCCCGAAGGCGAAATCACCCTGTTGCGGCCCGAACAGATGCACCAGATCACGCAACAGTCGCAGCATGACGCCGGGCTGCTGTCGCGGATCGTTTCCGCGGAGCTCAAGCAGATGACCGTACTCGAGCAGCTAGCCGGGGCAGGTCATCACTTCCTGCTGGTCCGCAGCACGGACCAGACCGCGGACCTGCTCCATACAGTGGGTGCAAGAGCCGGCGTCAGCAAGGGACTGCTGTTCCGTTCGCTTGCGGTGGAGGAGTTGCCCGTCGACAAAGAAACGATCCCCGGAACCAGTCCATTCGGGGTCAATGAAGTGATCCGCACGCAGGACTCGGATGCGGACATGAGCGGAGAGCACCGCCCCTGACGGGCGCGGCCTGCATTCCCGACGCGTCGCCCTCAACCGCACTGCATCTCAGGCATAGTGCTTGCTAATTGTGGTGGTAATACCAACATCAGGAGAATCGTCATGTTTTACTGGGCAGCAGTGTTTCTCGTCATCGGCCTGGTTGCAATGTTGCTGGGCGCCGGCGGTGTAGCAGGTGTGTCAATGAACATCGCCTGGATCCTGTTTGTCGTCGGGATCGTGATGGCGATCGTCTTCTTCGTGCTGGGCCGGCGTCCCAAGCTTTAGCAATTCGCAAGGCTGTACCGAGGGGGCGTTGTCGGCAGGGAGCCGGCA
>JACCRJ010000292.1 GCA_013813615.1 Lautropia sp.
CGCCACGGCGCCGCCTCGCCCCCTCAGCAGGCGGGCGGCGATGACGCGCGCGCACGCGGCTGGCGACAACTCGCCCCATTCCGGCAGCAGCGGTGCGCCGGCCTGATCGGCCTTGCCGACAACCACCGTCCGCTCGGCAGCTGAATAGAGGACCTCCTTCAACTGCGCCTCGATCAGCGAGCGCTTCTCCTCCACGACGAGCAGCTCGGCGCAGCCGTCGCTGAACCCCCGGATGCCGTGCGGCTCGAGCGGCCACGGCATCGACACCTTGTACACCTTGAGGCCGATGCTGCGCGCGGTCCCGTCGTCGATGCCCAGGTCGACCAGCGCCTGCATCACGTCCAGCCACGTCTTGCCGGTGGTGACGATGCCGAGCCGCGTCGGCTCGCCGTCGGGCCGGCCGTAGACGTTTGCGTCAAGCCGGTTGGCCCGGGCATAGGCCAGCGCCGCCGGCAGCTTGTAGACTGCAAGGCGTTCCTCCAGCTTCAGGAACGGCTCCTCCGGCCAGCGCAGGTTCAGCCCCCCGGGCGGCATGGCGACGTCACCGGGGAGGACGATCCGCACGCGATCGGCGGAAACGTCGACGATTCCCGACGCCTCGATCGTGTCCGTCACCGCCTTCATGCCGACCCACAGACCGCTGAATCGCGACAACGCGAAGCCGTGCAAGCCCAGGTCGATGTAGTCCTGTACGGTGGCGGGCGCGAGCACCGGCATCGACACCGCCTTGAAGATGAAGTCCGTCTGGGCGGCGATGGTCGACGACTTGGCGCCGTGGTCGTCGCCGCCGACCGCCAGCACGCCGCCGTGCGCCGAAGTGCCGGCCTGGTTGGCATGCCGCAGGACATCGCCGGATCGGTCGACGCCGGGCCCCTTGCCGTACCAGATGCCGAAGACGCCGTCGTAGCGCGCGCCCGGGAAACTATTGACCTGCTGGGTTCCCCAGATGGCAGTGGCCGCAAGGTCCTCGTTCACGCCGGGCACGAAGCGGATGTGATGGGCGTCCAGCTGGCGCCTGGCCTTCGCCAGCGCCTGGTCGTAGCCGCCCACCGGCGAGCCCCGGTAGCCGGACACATAGCCGGCGGTGTTCAGGCCGGCGGCGACGTCGCGTTGGCGCTGCATCATCGGCAGGCGCACCAGCGCCTGTGTCCCCGTCAGGTAGACCGCACCCTTGGTCGCGTCGTAGCGATCCTCCAGGGTGGCGACACGCAGCATGGGGTCGGCCGGTGCATTCATGGTGTCATCCTCATCGTTTCACTTCGGGAAACAGGCGCCGGCAGGCCGGACCCGCGCCGCACCGCCGGGCGCTGTACGTGACGCATTCAGGCATTGCGGCCTGGCCGCTCGATCCAGCGAATCGTCTGTGGCATGGGGGGGCCTGATAGCACGGCGACTGCAGCCTTGTTGAGCTTTTCCTCGGGGTCCGACAGCGTCGCCGCCAGCGCGTCCTTCAGTCGCAGCGCTGCCGCATCCAGCTCGGCATCGCCGCCAAACGCCGGCGCGACATGGGCAGCCCACAGCCGCGCATAATTATGCCGGCCCCGCAACTGGGTTTCCCCATAACCCTTCAGGACCTGCGGCAGCCCCGCCAGCTGAAGCGCGAACCGCGGCGAGGCGGGCAACGCCTGGCGCAGCGCCTCGATCCACCCGGCAATCGCGCGCTGCTCTTCATGAAAGCGCAGCGACGAGCGCCTGAAAGGTCGCAACCGCGACAGCCCGCGCAGGATCAGGTGGCCCCAGATGCTGCTCGAGCGAATGTGCAGCCCGAACTGCGCGCGCCGGAGCCAGCTGCCGTCCCCCGACTTGCTCATCAGCCAGGCGCCCGCCCGGCGCGGCAGGATGGCCGCCACCTCGTCGACCCCCGGCTTGAGGTATTCGACGACGCGCACGATGTCGGTTGCCTGCGCCTGCGCTTGCGCACGCAGCCGTTGCTGGCGACCCGGCCGGGATTTGAGATCCGCGACGCGGATCACGTCCTCGAAGCACATCCACAGCGCCAGGTGACGGGCAGCTTCGTCGAGCGCTTCGGCCGCGATCGAGCCGGCCGCCACCGGGCCGGCCGCACCGGCCATCAATCCCAGCTCACGGAGGTATTCGCCGGCATAGGCGTCGTCCTGGAAGTCGCGACAGCGCAATGCGCCGTGCGCCCCTGTTGACTGCACCGGCTGCGGCAGCGCGACGAGCTGCCGCGTCCATTCCCGAAACAGCGGATCCGGCAGGTTCTCCACCTGGAGGATGCGGATCGCATCCGCACTACCGGGCAGAACGGTCGC
>JACCRJ010000304.1 GCA_013813615.1 Lautropia sp.
AGGTGACGCAGGTCCGGCTCATTGCGCTTCCACCATTGCTCGGCCTTGCCCGCACCATAGGCCAGCACCACGACCTGACGTGAGCGGCCGCAGGCTTTGCGCAGCCATTTTTCCTCCGGCAGCCCGACGTCGATCCACAGTTCGATCAGGCCGGTGAGATCGCGGCGCCACAGATCCGGTTCATCGTCGGTGGAAAGCCCGCGGCCGAACTGGAGGTCGTCGGCGGCAAAGACCGCAAACGCCAGCAACCTCACCATGAGCCGCTCTTCGGTTTCGGAGGGATGCCGCGCAATCGTCAGCGAATGGTCCGCGTAGTAGCTCCGATCAATGTCGGCAACCGACACGTCCGCATGGTAGATGGTTGCACCGATAGCCATGAGCCGCGATTCTAGCCGGACGGCAGCGCGGCGAGCGATTCGTACCGGGTCAGCCCAGGCGGTTGAACCAGAGGACGGAAAGCGCGCCTGCGACCACGCTGAGCACCGCGGCGGCAGCGCTGAACAACGCGCTCACCTCCGTCGACCGCCGTTCCATCACCAGCTTGTTCTTCAGCTCCTCGTAGACCTTGCGCAGGTCCGCGGCGGTGCCGGCGTGGAAGTATTCGCCGCGGGTGACACTGGCGACCGCCTTCAGCGTCTCCTCGTCCAGCCGCAGGTAGAACGAGTATTCGCCGAAGTCCACCGAGCCGCCGTCCCGGGTACCGAAGCCGACGGTATAGACGCGCACGCCACGATCGGCCGCCATCTTGGCCGCCTCGAGGGGGTCCGGCCCGGTAGTGCGCCGACCGTCGGAAAGCAGGATGATTACGCCGGACTGGTAGGAACCGGGCGGCACCACCGCGAGCTGCGGCTCCTTCTCCGGCTCCGCACCCAGCGGCTTGTTGCGCGATGCGCGACCCGCCGCCGTCACCGTCTCCTGCCCGCGCCCGCCGACCAGTTTCTCCAGGTCGATGCCCGCGTCCGGGAACAGCATGGCAAGCGATGCATAGAGACCGCTGCCGGTGGCCGTGCCTCGCTGCAGGATGAAGCGGTCCACTGCCGCCGCCAGTTCCTCCCGGTTCGACGTGGGCATCTGCACCTGCGAGGCGGTGGCGCCGAACTCCACGATGCCGATGCGAACGTCCTCCGGCACTTCCTGCACGAACGCCTTGGCTGCCGTCTGGGCGGCACTGATACGGGTGGGTTCGACGTCCGTCGCGCGCATGCTGCCGGAGGTATCGATGGCCAGTACGATGGTCTTGAACTGCGAGGGCAACACCACGCTGGCGCTCGGCCGCGCCATGGCAACCACCAGCACGATCAGCGAAAGCAGCACCAGCATAGGCGGGACGTGACGGCGAACCCGCGCCCCGGGCGTGATGGCCGCCCGCACGATGGCGAGGTTGGGATAGAGCGTGGCGCGGGTGCGGCGGAGCAGCCAGACGTAGAGCGCCACCAGGAGGGGCGCCAGCAGCAACAGCCACAGCAGGCCGGGCGATGCAAAGCTCATGATGAACCCTTCGAGTCCGGCCACTTTAGCACTGCGGAAGGGGCCCGGGCGCACTTCCCGGCCACAAAATACTGCCTGCGCCAAGCCGGTGCAACTGCCGGCAACCAGCGCACCCGCGGTCAGCCACCGGTCCTGATTCCGCCACCGCGTTCCTTCACCAGGAGGTAGAGCCCGCTCGCCACGACGACCACCGCGCCGACGACGACCGCGGAGCGCGGAACGTCCCCGAACACCAGGTACCCCAGCAGGCTCAGGTAGAGGATCTGCTGGTAGATGAACGGCGACAGAGTCGAAGCCGGTGCAAACCGGTGGGCAACCGCGAGCAGGTAATGGCCCAACCCGCCGGCGACACCGGTCAGCCCCACCAGGAACCACTGGGTCGCGGAGTCGGGCATCTGCCAGGTCAGCAGGGCGAACGGCGCGATGACGATGGTCGAGCCGAGCGCCGACAGGAAGTTGGTGCTTTCGGGCCGGTCGAGGGCGGCGAGATGCCGGGTCAGCAGGATGAAGCACGCATAGATGACGGTCTGCAGTACCGACACCAGCATGGCGGGATGAAAGCCGCGGCTGCCCGGCTGCAGGATGATCACGACGCCGATGAAACCCACTACGATGGCGATCCAGCGGCCGGTGTCGAGCCGCTCCCCTAGCAGGCGGCCGCCGAGGAGCGCGACGATGATCGGCGCGAGGAACATGATGGAACCGGTCTCGGCCAGCTGCAGGTACTGAAGTGCCCAGAAGTTCATCGCGGTCATGCAGGGCAGCATCATCGCGCGCAGGAACTGCAGCCACGGCCGGCGCGTGCGCACCAGGTCCAGGCGGCTTCTGGGCACCATCACGGCAGCGGTAAACACGGTGTGCCCGAGGAATCGCAGGAACACGATCTGCAGCAGCGGCAGGCTCTGGACCAGAAGCTTGGCGCTGGTGTCCAGGATCGAGAAGAAGAACACGGCGCCCGACACCAGGCCAATGCCGATCAGGCGGTTGCGTCCGCTATCCAGGTGAAGGAGAGAGGCGGAGGCAGGCGGCGGCATGGCGGCGCAGGTTGACGCCCACAGGGGCACGGTGAATGGC
>JACCRJ010000317.1 GCA_013813615.1 Lautropia sp.
CCTTGATATCGACCAGAACACGCGCCTTGCCTGGGGCCCGACGCGGTGCGAACGCGCCCCCTTGCCCAACCCCGACAGGCTCCTAGGAGGCCGTGAAAGCCTCCTGACAACTGCCGCGTCCCGAGCCAAGCCGCCCAAGACCTTCAAGGAATGCCCATGTCAACGATGAACTACAGCGACAAGATTCCCAACAACGTCAACCTTGCCGAGGACCGGACGCTGCAGCGCGCGCTCGAGAGCTGGCAGCCCAACTTCATCGACTGGTGGGGTGACGCCGGCCCGGAGGGCTCGGGCAACTTCGACGTCTACCTGCGCACCGCCACCAGTGTCGATCCCCAGGGATGGGCGCACTTCGGCTACGTCAAGATGCCGGACTACCGCTGGGGCATCTTCATGAATCCGGGCGACGCGGATCGAAGGATCCACTTCGGCGACCACCTCGGCGAGAAGGCCTGGACGGATGTGCCGGGCGAGCACCGGGCCAACCTGCGGCGGATCATCGTCACCCAGGGCGACACCGAGCCGGCCTCGGTCGAGCAGCAGCGCCACCTGGGCCTGACGGCGCCGTCGCTCTACGATCTGCGCAACCTCTTCCAGATCAATGTCGAGGAGGGGCGGCATCTCTGGGCGATGGTCTACCTTCTGCATCGGCACTTCGGACGCGACGGCCGCGAGGAAGCCGAGGAACTGCTGGTGCGCCGCTCCGGCGACGAGAACAACCCGCGCATCCTGGGCGCCTTCAACGAGCGGACGCCGGACTGGCTCGCCTTCTTCATGTTCACCTACTTCACCGACCGCGATGGCAAGTTCCAGCTGGCCGCGCTGTCGGAGAGCGCGTTCGACCCGCTGGCGCGGACCACCCGGTTCATGCTGACGGAGGAGGCGCACCACATGTTCGTCGGCGAAAGCGGCGTCTCGCGGGTGGTGGCGCGTACCTGCCAGGTAATGAACGAGTTGAAGACGGACGATGTCGCGACGCTTCGCGCGGCCGGCGTGATCGACCTGCCGACCGTGCAGCGCTACCTCAATTTCCATTACAGCGTCACCATCGACCTGTTCGGCGCCGACCAGTCGAGCAACGCCGCAGCCTTCTACAGCTCGGGCCTGAAGGGCCGCTACGAGGAGGGCAAGCGCCAGGACGACCACCGGCTCAAGTCTCAGACCTACAAGGTCCTGGAGGTGCAGAATGGGCAACTGGTGGAGAAGGAAGCGCCGATGCTCAACGCCTTGAACGAGGTCCTGCGAGACGATTTCATTCGGGATTCGGTGGCCGGGGTCGGTCGCTGGAACCGGGTGATCGAAAAGGCGGGAATTGCGTTCCGCCTCAGCGTCCCGCACAAGGCGTTCCACCGCAACATCGGCACGCTGGCAGGTATCAAGGTGTCGCCTGAAGGCAAAGTGATCGACGCCGCGCAGTGGGAAGCCGGCAAGGACCAGTGGCTGCCCACGGCCGAAGACCGCAGCTTCGTCGCGTCCCTGATGGGCCGGGTGGTCGAGCCGGGCAAGTTCGCCAACTGGATCACGCCGCCGGCGATCGGCATCAACCGCCAGCCGATGGACTTCGAGTACGTGCGCTTCAACTAGCGCGCTGGCAGCCGGCAGGGAGAACCCGAATTGGACATGGCCGCAGACGCCGCCGTCATCAAGCAGCACCTCATCGACCCGGAGATCTGCATCCGGTGCAACACCTGCGAGGCCACCTGCCCGGTCGGCGCGATCACGCATGACGACCGCAACTACGTCGTCAGGGCGGATGTCTGCAACGGCTGCATGGACTGCATCTCGCCATGTCCCACCGGTTCGATCGACAACTGGCGAACCGTGCTGCTGGCCAAGGCCTACAGCATCGGGGAGCAGCTGACCTGGGATGAACTGCCGCCGGAGTTGACGCCGGATCAGCTGGCTGCCGAAGGCGTAAGTGCCGAAGCGCAGGTGGTGATCGCCCCCCCCGAACCTGCGCCGGCGCTGGCGGACGCGGTCCTCGGGGAGACAGTGTTCAATTCGGCCCGGTTCGGTGCAATCGTGCCGCCTTGGTCGGCTGGCCACGCCTACACCAATCTCTACGGCCCGAAGCAGCCGACCACGGCGACGGTGGTCGGCAACTTCAACTGCACCGAATCCGGCTTCGCCAGCGAGACCCACCACGTGGTGCTGGACTTCGGCACGATGCCCTTTCCGGTGCTGGAAGGGCAGTCGATCGGCATCATCCCGTCCGGCGTGGACGAGGGTGGCCGCCCGCAGGTGGCGCGGCAGTATTCGGTGGCAAGTCCTCGCAACGGCGAGCGGCCCGGCTACAACAACGTGTCGCTCACGGTGAAGCGGGTGACCGAGGACCACCAGGGCAAACCTGTGCGGGGCGTCGCCTCCAACTACATCTGCGACCTGAAGGTCGGCGACAGGTTGCAGGTCATCGGCCCCTTCGGCGCCTCCTTCCTGATGCCGAACCACCCGAAGTCCAGCATCGTCATGATCTGCACCGGCACCGGCAGTGCCCCGATGCGGGCGATGACCGAATGGCGCCGACGGCTACGCAAGAGCGGCAAATTCGAGAGTGGCAAGCTGATGCTGTTCTTCGGCACCCGCACCCCGCAGGAACTGCCTTACTTCGGCCCGCTCAAGAGCCTGCCGAAGGATTTCATCGACATCAACCTCGCCTTCTCGCGC
>JACCRJ010000319.1 GCA_013813615.1 Lautropia sp.
GGGTAGCGGCCGACCTGTCGAGCGCCAGGCTGCTCGGCACGGAGTCGCCCGGGCGTGCGGCATGAGATTCGCAGGAATTTTTGGTACACAAGATAGAGAGGGTTGATAAGACAAAATGGGAAAAAGAGAACCACTGGCAATGGCTATGCCAACGCGGGTCCTGTTCGTTTGCATGGGCAACATCTGCCGGTCGCCGATGGCGCACGGCGTTTTCCGCCACCTGGTGCGCCAGAGCGGCTTGGAAGACGTCGTGAAGATCGAATCGGCCGGCACCCATGCGTATCACGAAGGCGAACCTCCGGATCGCCGGGCGCAGGCGGCAGCGATCAAGCGCGGCTATGACATCTCGGATCTGACCGCTCGCAAGGTGTCGGACACCGATTTCGACCAGTTCGACATGATCCTGGCAATGGACTGGGACAACCTGAGCCTGCTTCAGCACCAGGCAGCCAAGCGTCACCACCACAAGATCCAGCTGCTGATGCGCTTTGCCGGCGAACACGAGTCCGCCACCATCCCGGATCCCTATCCGGCATCGGTGCAGGCTTTCGACCAGGCGCTCGACTACATCGAGGATGCCTGCTCCGGGCTGCTGGAAGTGGCGCGTCGGCGTGCCACGCAGGTGGCTGCTGCCTGACGGGACGTGCGGACGGCTGCCCCGGCAAGGGCCGCCACCAGGCAGGGGTGCCGCGGACACCTTGCGTCAGGGGCGCTTCGGCGCCCCTCGGCATTCATGCAAGCATTCCAGGTAGTGCGGCCGGCGATAGGCTTTCCTGATCGGCCTGATTAAGATTCTTGACTGATTCAGTCAAGTAATTGGCTTATACTTGACCATATCAATCTGGTATTCATCAGTGAGGCAACTATGCGTCTGACAACCAAGGGTCGTTTCGCGGTCACTGCGATGATCGATCTGGCCTTGCGCCAACACAATGGGCCGGTGACGCTGGCAGGCATCAGCCAGCGCCAGAAGATCTCCCTGTCCTATCTGGAACAGCTTTTCGGGAAGCTGCGCCGGCATGAGCTGGTGGAAAGCACGCGAGGGCCGGGCGGCGGCTACTCGCTGGCCCGCTCCACCCGGGAAGTCAGCGTCTCGGACATCATCTTCGCGGTGGATGAACCGCTGGATGCCACCCAGTGCGCCGGCAAGCAGGACTGCCAGGAAGACGGTCCGTGCATGACGCACGAGCTCTGGTCGACGCTGAACAAGCGGATGATCGACTACCTGGATTCGGTCTCCCTGCAGGACCTGGTGGACCAGCAGCGCGCCCGCGACCAGAAGGCGCCGACCAAGCAGATCTCGGTGCTGCGCGAACACCGCGCCGCACTGGAGTTGCCGACGTCGACGCTGCAGCCGATTGATGCCGACGGCACCCGGTTGAACAACGCCACCTGAAACAACGCCACTTGAAACAACGCCACTGAACGGACCCCGGAAAACGCATGTCTCAGCCAATCTATCTTGATTATTCCGCAACCACACCGGTCGATCCGCGGGTTGCCGACAAGATGATTCCGTATTTGCGGGAGCAGTTCGGCAATCCGGCATCGCGCAGCCATTCCTACGGCTGGGTAGCGGAGAAGGCGGTGGAGGATGCGCGTGGGGAAGTCGCTGCGCTGGTCAATTGCGACCCGCGGGAAATCGTCTGGACGTCCGGGGCTACCGAGGCAATCAACCTCGCGCTGAAGGGCGCCGCCAACTTCTACCAGGAGCGCGGCAAACACCTGATCACCGTCAAGACGGAACACAAGGCGACCCTGGACACGATGCGCGAGCTCGAGCGCCAGGGATTCGAAGTAACCTACCTCGACGTGCAGGAAGACGGCCTGCTGGACCTGGAGGCGCTGAAGGCGGCCCTGCGGCCGGACACGGTGCTGGTTTCGATCATGATGGTGAACAACGAGATCGGCGTGATCCAGGACATTGCCGCCATCGGCGAAATGCTGCGTGAACGCAAGATCATCTTCCATGTCGATTCCGCACAGGCCACCGGCAAAGTCGCCATCGACCTGCAGGCCCTGAAAGTCGACCTGATGAGCTTCTCCGCCCATAAGACCTACGGTCCCAAAGGCATCGGCGCCTTGTTCGTGCGGCGCAAGCCGCGGGTGCGGATCGAGGCGCAGGTTCACGGTGGTGGCCATGAGCGCGGCATGCGCTCCGGCACGCTGGCGACGCACCAGATCGCCGGCATGGGCGAGGCGTTCAGACTGGCGCGCCTGGAGATGAACGAAGAGAACGAGCGGATCCGCCGCCTGCGGGACCGCTTGTGGAACGGCCTGGCGGACATCGAAGAAATCTACCTCAACGGTGACATGACGCAGCGGGTTGCTCACAACCTCAACGTGAGCTTCAACTACGTCGAAGGCGAGTCGCTGATCATGGCGGTGAAGGGCATTGCGGTCTCATCGGGTTCGGCCTGCACGTCGGCAAGCCTCGAGCCATCCTATGTGCTGCGCGCACTCGGGCGCAGCGATGAACTGGCACACAGCTCCATCCGGTTCACGATCGGCCGCTTCACGACCGAATCGGACGTGGATTTCACCGTCGAGCTGATGAAGAGCAAGGTCGGCAAGCTGCGCGAGATGTCGCCGCTTTGGGAGATGGTCCAGGACGGCATCGATATCAATTCGGTGCAGTGGGCCGCTCATTAACTGGTTAGTGTTGAAGGAGTACGGAAATGGCATACAGTGAAAAGGTCGTGGACCACTACGAGAACCCGCGCAACGTCGGCTCGATGGACAAGGGCGACTCGACCGTGGGCACCGGCATGGTCGGTGCGCCTGCCTGCGGCGACGTGATGAAATTGCAGATCAAGGTCGGCGCCGACGGCGTGATCGAAGACGCGAAGTTCAAGACCTACGGTTGCGGCTCTGCCATTGCGTCGTCGTCGCTGGTGACGGAGTGGGTCAAGGGCAAATCGCTGGACGAAGCGATGTCCATCCGCAATACGCAGATCGCGGAAGAACTGGCATTGCCGCCGGTCAAGATCCATTGCTCGATCCTCGCGGAAGACGCGATCAAGGCGGCGGTGCAGGACTATCGCACCAAGCATCCGCAGGCTGCTGCCGCGGTTGCTGCGGCAGCTACCGCGCCGGCGCAGGCGGCTGTCCAGGCAGCCAAGCGCGCGGCCTGACGAGCCATGGCGATATCGCTGACTCCGGCGGCTGCATCGCATATCGTGCGGTACCTTGCCCGTCGCGGCAAGGGAATCGGACTGCGGCTGGGCGTGAAAACGACCGGCTGCTCCGGGTTGGCCTACAAGCTCGAATACGCTGACGCGCTGCAACCCGAGGACGTGGTCTTCGAAAGCAAGGGCATCAAGGTTCTGGTGGACCCGAAGAGCCTCGCCTACATCGATGGCACGGAGCTGGACTTCGGCAGGGACGGTCTCAACGAAGGCTTCAAGTTCAACAATCCGAACGTTCAAAGCGAGTGCGGTTGCGGCGAATCTTTCCAGGTCTGATCACGCCGTCGTCGTGAGTAGCGCGCAACCCCGCACACCCCGTACGCACTTCGAACTCTTCGGACTGCAGCCCGTCTTCGATCTGCCCCAGGCGGATCTGGCCGACCGGTTCCGGCGTTACCAGGCGGCGGTGCATCCTGACCGCTACGCTGCCGGCAGCGATGCGGAGCGGCGGCTGGCGCTGCACCTGGCGGCCAACGGCAATGAAGCCTACCGCGTCCTCTCCGACGATACCAGCCGCGCCGCCTATCTGTGTGAAGTCAACGGTGCACCGATCGATGCCGAACGCAATACCGCGATGCCGGCGGATTTCCTGGCGCGGCAGATGCAATGGCGCGAATCCATAGACGATGTCCGCGGGGCCGGCGCGCGGGAACTCGCGCTCGAGCTGTCGGGCCGGCTCAATGCGGAGCGGGACCGGGCGCTGACGCAGGTGAGCGAGCTGATCGACCGCACGCGTGATTTCGCGCAGGCGGCGATGCTGGTACGACAACTGATGTTCTACGACAAGCTGCAGTCGGAACTGCGGCAGGTGCTGCGCCGCCAACCCTGAGGCGAGGTTGCCCAACCCGCAAGAATCCCCGAACAACATGGCCCTACTGCAGATTTCCGAACCCGGCATGTCGCCCGACCCGCACCAGCGGCGGGTGGCGGTCGGCATCGACCTCGGGACCTCGAATTCGCTGGTCGCCGCGGTGCGTTCGGGTGCGGTCGACGTCCTGGTGGATCACGCGGGCGAGCCGCTGCTGCCGTCAGTGGTGCAGTACCGCGTCGATGCGCCGCCGGTGGTCGGCGCGCCGGCGGCCGCTCGGATCGCCCACGATCCGCACAACGTGGTGGCGTCGGTAAAGCGGCTGATGGGTCGCGGCTACCGCGACGCGATTGCCCAGCGCTATCCCTACGACCTGGCGGACGCGCACGGGACGGTTGCGATCCGCACCGCCGCCGGCCTTCGCACGCCGGTGGAAGTGTCGGCGGAGATCCTTCGCACGCTGCGCCTGCGGGCTGAAGCGTCGCTGGGGCTGGGCAGCGGGGAACTGGCCGGCGCGGTGATCACCGTCCCGGCCTATTTCGACGACGCGCAGCGCCAGGCGACCAAGGATGCCGCCCAACTCGCCGGCCTGGAGGTCCTGCGCCTGCTCAACGAACCGACGGCCGCGGCGGTTGCGTACGGCCTCGACCAGCACAGCCAGGGCATCTTCGCCGTCTACGACCTCGGCGGCGGCACCTTCGACCTGTCGATCCTGCGGCTGACCCGCGGCGTGTTCGAGGTGATCGCCACCTCGGGTGACGTCCTGCTCGGCGGAGACGATTTCGACCAGCTCCTCGCCGACGACTTCTGCCGCCATCATGAGCTCGGGCTCGCGCAGGAACTCGCGGCCGCCGATCCGCATCTCTGGCGCGCGCTGATGAACGCGGCCCGGGCGGCAAAGGAGCGGCTCACCACGTCGAGCACTGCCGTGATGGAAGTGCGGTGGGGCGACGCGGGGCGGCCGGATCGGGCGGAGCAGAACGGCGAAGTCCTGCGCCTGGCGGTGTCCCGGGAGCGCTTTGCGGAACTCGTCGACCCGCTCGTTCAGCGGACGCTGGCGATCTGCCGCGAGGCGCTGGCGGACGCCGAGTTCGAAACGAAGGAGGTCGACGGCGTGGTGCTCGTGGGCGGCTCGACCCGCATGCCGGTGATCCGTGCGGCGGTCGAGCAGTTCTTCGGGAAGGTGCCGTACACCGGGCTCGACCCTGACCAGGTGGTGGCCATCGGCGCCGCCATGCAGGCCAACCAGCTGGCGGGCCATCGCAGCGGCGACGACGACTGGCTGCTGCTGGACGTGATTCCGCTCTCGCTGGGGCTGGAGACGATGGGCGGGCTGGTGGAGAAGATCATCCCGCGCAACTCGACGATCCCGCTGGCGAAGGCGCAGGAATTCACCACCTATCGCGACGGCCAGACGGCGATGGCGATTCACATCGTGCAGGGCGAGCGGGAGCTGGTCGACGATTGCCGATCGCTGGCCCGCTTCGAATTGCGCTCGATTCCGCCAATGGTGGCCGGCAGCGCCAGGATCCGTGTCACCTTCCAGGTGGACGCAGACGGCCTCCTCTCGGTCGCCGCGCGGGAGCAGACCAGCGGCGTGGAGGCGTCGGTCGTGGTGAAGCCGACGTACGGGCTTGCCGACACCGACATCGAGCGGATGCTGCAGGAGTCGTTCGGCTCGGCCAAGACCGACATGTACCTGAGAGCGGTGCGCGAGTTGCAGGTGGACGCGGACCGCCTGATCGAAGCGACCCAGTCCGCCCTCAACCAGGACGGCGACCTGCTCGAGGACGACGTGCGCCGGCAGATCGAGCACCAGATGAAGCACCTGAAGACGCTGTCGCGGGGCAACCCCGACGCTGAGCCCGGCACGGTGCCCGCCGAGGCTCGAGCTACCGATGGCGGCGGCGGCAACGGCGGCAACGGCGGCAACGGCGGCAACGATTACCGGACCCTGCTGAAGGACGAGACCGACAAGCTCGCCGGGCTGACCGACAGCTTCGCCGAGCTGCGGATGGATCGCGCGATCAGCCGCGCGCTGTCGGGCAGGACGATTTCGGAACTGAGCGCCGACGGCGGCTCCTTCCAGCCGCACCCCCACGCGCCCCTACCGTAGACAGGAAGCCGTGCCGACCATCAAGATCCTGCCTCATCCCGATCTCTGCCCCGAGGGCAGGACCATCGAGGCGAAGCCCGGCCTCTCGCTGTGCGAGGCCCTGCTGGAAGCGGACGTGGAGATCGAGCACGCCTGTGCGATGTCCTGCGCGTGCACCACCTGCCATGTGATCGTCCGCGATGGCTTCGATGATCTGCCGATGTCCGGCGACGACGAGGACGACCTGCTCGACATGGCCTGGGGCCTGACGCCCCAGTCCCGGTTGTCCTGCCAGGTGCCGATCGAAGACGACACCGACCTCACCATCGAGATTCCTCGCTACACCATCAACCATGCTCGCGAAGAGCACTAGGGCACCCGCATGACTAGGACCGCACCCGCATGAAGTGGACCGATACGCTCGAGATCGCGTCGGCGCTGGCCGAATCGCATCCGGATGTCGACCCGGCAACCATCCGCTTCACGGAATTGCGCCGCTACGTGCTGGAGCTCGAGGGCTTCAACGACGATCCGGCGCACTCCGGCGAGCGGATCCTGGAGGCGATCCAGCAGGCCTGGATCGAAGAGCTGCAGTAGCAGCGCGCAGGCCCACGTCCGCCTCGGGCCGGTGCCGGTCGGATCGTCCGCCTCAGCCGGGGCCTTCCCGCTTGAGGGCCGGGAACAGGATCACGTCGCGGATGCTCGGGCTGTCGGTGAGCAGCATCACCAGCCGGTCGAGTCCGATGCCGCAGCCGCCGGCCGGCGGCATTCCGTACTCCAGCGCCCGGATGTAGTCGGCGTCGTAGTACATCGCTTCGTGGTCGCCGGCCTCCTTGGCCCGGGATTGCTCCCGAAAGCGTTCGGCCTGATCCTCCGGATCGTTCAACTCGGAAAAGCCGTTGGCCATCTCCCGGCCGGTCATGAAGAGCTCGAAGCGTTCGGTGATCCCGGGGAGGGTGTCCGAGGCGCGCGCCAGCGGCGAGACTTCCAGCGGATAGTCGATGATGAAGGTGGGCTGCCAGAGCTTCGCCTCGGCAACCTCCTCGAAGAGCGCCAGCTGCAGGGCCCCCAGGCCGACGCTCGGCTTGAGCGCGCCCGCCCCGAGCCGCGTGAGTTCGGCGCGCAGGAACTGCGGATCCGCCAGCGAGGCGTCGGCGTAATCGGGCTGCTGCCGCCGGATCGCCTCGACGATCGTCATCCGCTCGAACGGCTGCGCCAAGTCCAGGGGGCGCCCCTGGTAGCTCAACTGCAGCGTGCCGGTTGCGCCCTGCGCGGCGTCGCGTATGACGGCTTCGGTGAAGTCCATCAGCCACCGGTAGTCGGTGTACGCGGCGTAGAACTCCATCATGGTGAACTCGGGGTTGTGCCGGGGGCTCAATCCTTCGTTGCGAAAACTCCGGTTGATCTCGAAGACGCGCTCGAAGCCGCCGACCAGCAGCCGCTTCAGGTAGAGCTCGGGCGCGATCCTCAGGAACATCTCCTGGTCGAGCGCGTTGTGATGGGTGACGAAGGGGCGCGCCGCCGCCCCGCCGGGAATCGGCTGCAGCATCGGCGTCTCCACCTCGAGGAAGCCGTGGCTGCTCATGTAGCTGCGGATCGCGCTGATCGCCTTGCTGCGGGTGACGAAGACCGCCTTGCTCGCGTCGTTGGTCATCAGGTCGACATAGCGCTGGCGATAGCGCATCTCCAGGTCCGACAGGCCGTGGAACTTGTCCGGCAGCGGCCGAAGCGACTTGGAGAGCAACCGCACCGACGAGCAGCGCACCGACAGCTCGCCCTTCATCGTCTTGAACAGCGTGCCTTCGGCGGCGATGATGTCGCCGAGGTCCCAATGCTTGAACGCCTCGTGCGCCGCTTCGCCGACGCCCTCGTCGTTGAGCCACAGCTGTATCTTGCCGGTCGCATCCTGGATGGTGGCGAAGCTGGCCTTGCCCTGCACCCGCTTGAGCACCATGCGGCCGGCCACCGACACGGTGCGCGCATCCTGCTGCAGCTGCTCGCGCGACTTCTCGTCGTGTACGGCGACCAGGCTGGCGGCCCGGTCCGCCGGCTTGAAATCGTTGGGGAAGGCGACGCCGCCGGTGCGCAGCCGGGCGAGCTTGGCGCGCCGCTCCGCGATGATCTGGTTCTCGTCGACCGGTGCGGCCGGTACGGCGCTTTCAGGCTGGTGCTGCGCAGTCATGTCGACCTTCCTTCGCGTGGGACACTGTTTGCCAATCCCGACCGCTCCCTAGACGCCCTGCTTCAGGCTGGCGGAGATGAACGGATCGAGGTCGCCGTCCAGCACGGCCCGGGTGTTGCTGGCCTCGACGTTGGTCCTCAGGTCCTTGATGCGGGACTGGTCCAGCACATAGGAGCGGATCTGGTGGCCCCAGCCGATGTCGGTCTTGGACGCCTCGACCTTGTCCTGCTCCGCCTGACGCTTGCGAATTTCCAGCTCATAGAGTCGGGCCCGCAGCATGCCCATCGCTTCGTCCTTGTTGCGGTGCTGGCTCCGGTCGTTCTGGCACTGCACGACGGTGTTGGTCGGCAGGTGGGTGATCCGCACGGCGGACTCCGTCTTGTTGACGTGCTGGCCGCCGGCCCCGGACGCGCGAAAGACGTCGATCCGCAGGTCCGCCGGATTGATGTCGACCTGGATGGAATCGTCCACTTCCGGATAGACGTACACCGAGGCGAACGAGGTGTGGCGGCCGCCGCCGGAATCGAACGGCGACTTGCGCACCAGCCGGTGGATGCCGGTCTCCGTGCGCAGGTAGCCGTAGGCGTACTCGCCGTCGACCTTGAGCGTGGCGCCCTTGATGCCGGCGACGTCACCGGCGGTCTCCTCCAGGATAGTGGTCTGGAATCCGCGGCGTTCGCAGTAGCGCAGGTACTGGCGCAGCAGCATGGCCGCCCAGTCGCAGGCCTCCGTGCCGCCGGCGCCGGCCTGGATTTCGACGAAGCAGTTGCTGGGGTCGGCGGGATTGTTGAACATCCGCCGGAACTCCAGGCCCTCGACGCCTTCCTCGATCTTGCGGGCGTCGGCCTCGAGGGCGATGACGGTGTCGTCGTCGCTTTCCTCGACAGCCATCGCAAAGAGGTCGCTGGCGTCCGTCAGCGACTCCGACAGCGTGGTCAGGCCCAGCACCGTGTTTTCCAGTGAGCGCTTCTCACGCCCCAACGCCAGCGCTGCAGCCGAGTCGTTCCAGATATCCGGCGCTTCCAGCGCGGAGTTGACTTCTACCAGACGGTTTTTCTTGTCGTCGAAGTCAAAGATACCCCCTGAGGTCCTTGAGCCGTCGCGCAAGGTCCTCCAGGCGGGTTTCGGTCTGGTTCAGTCTTTCGGCATCCATGGGGGAGTCTGGTCCGGGAGTAACGGCGGAGGTAAGAGCGAGTCGGGCATTTTACCAGCCGGGCGTGTAGCATTT
>JACCRJ010000325.1 GCA_013813615.1 Lautropia sp.
CACCTGGCCATAGCCGTAGTCATGCCGCTGCGCCTGCGTACCGCGATCGCGGCTCATCGCCATCCAGCCGGCATCGACGATCGCCCAGCCCTTTTCCGGCTGGTGCCCGATAACCGAGGTCAACACCGACAAGGCGATGTCGTCGATGGTGCAGACGCCCACGTTCGCCATCACGAGATCGAAGAAGACGTAAACGCCTGCCCGGACCTCGGTCACGCCCTCGAGCGCCCACGCGGACAGTGCCGTCGGGGTGGATCCGACGCTGACGATATCGCAGGCGTAGCCGCCGGCACGCAGTCCTTGCGCAGCCTCCACGCAGCGGCTGCGCTCCTGCTCCGCCATGCGGGCCAGGGCATCCTCGGTATGCAGTTCGTAGCTCGCGCCGGCATGGGTCATGACGCCGGCAAGCCGCGCGCCGCCATCCTCGGCTGCGCCTTGCGCAAGAGCCCCCGCGATGTCCAGGAGGACCGGGTCCCGCGGCTTGACGCCGGCCCGGTGGCCGTCGGAGTCGATTTCGATCAGCAGGTCGAACCAGTGCCGCTGCTCGCGCCCGTATGCAGCGAGTGCCCGCGCGGCATCCAGGCTGTCGGTCAGCAGCTTCAATTCACAGCCGCGGCGACGCAGGTCGAGCGCGGCGGCGAACTTGTTGGGCGCGATGGCAACCGCATAGAGAACATCCTTCACGCCCGCGGTGAAGAACTGCTCGGCCTCCTTCAAGCTCGAGACGGTGATGGCCTCGGCGCCGGCGTCGAGCTGGCGCTGCGCCACCGGCAGCGACTTGGCGGTCTTGACGTGCGGCCTGAAGCGCACGCCAAGCCGGTCGATCTGCGCCTGCATGCGCGTGATGTTGCGCTCCATGCGATGCGCGTCCAGCACTGCTGCCGGGGTCCCGAGTTGCAGCAGCGGGCTCGAGGCACGTGGGGAGCCGGCCAGCACGGCAGAGGACGCGTCGGAGGACGAAGCAGAGGACAAAGCGGAGGACATAATCCGATTGTAGGTCAGACCGCTGCAACGACGGCAGCGCCACGCCATCGCTGCAGGACCGGCAGGGGACGCCGGCGGACCATTGAGATCAGGATGACGCGATGAAGATACTGGACGAACACGCCACCGCCGCTGCTCTTCCCTGGCCGGCCTTGATCTCGGCCTTGCAGGCGACCATCGACGACAGCAACGCCGGCATGGCCGGGTCGCCGCCGCGCATGAGCGTGCCGCTCGCCGACGACGCCGTGTGGCTGCTGATGCCGGCGTGGTCCCGGCGCGCCGACATCGCCGCGTGCAAGCTGATCACCGTGCACGCCGGCAACCGGCAGCGCGGCCTGCCGACCATCCAGGGAGACATCCTGGTGATCCGGGCGAGCACCGGCGAGCGCCTGGCGCTGCTGGATGGGCCGACGGTCACGGCTCGCCGCACCGCGGCGGTATCGGCCCTGGCGATCCGGCTGATTCGCGCAGCGCGTGCCGCAGGCCGCGAAGAGGCGCGGTCCGCACACGCGGCGCCGACCGGAGATGCCGCACACGCTTCCTGCCTGATCATCGGCTGCGGCGTCCAGGGCCTCAGCCACCTGGAGGCGATCGCCGCAATCCTCCCGGGCTCCCGATTCTTCCTCAGCTCTCGATCGCCGGCGTCGGCGCATCGCCTTGCTGCGCACGCCGCTGCCTGCGGCATCGCCGCTACGGCAGTCGGCGATCCGCAGGCGGTGCTCGGCAGCGTCGACATCGTCGTCACCAGCACCGATGCGACCGAGGTCTGCCTGCACGCGCCACCGGCAGACGGCGCCATCATCGCGGCCATCGGTTCGTTCCGGCCGGACATGAGCGAGCTGGCGCCGCAGGTGATCCAGGCCATCGGCCGTAACATCCTGCTGGACAGCGCCGATGCCGGCCACGAGGCGGGGGAGCTGATCCAGGCGGGCATCGACACCCGGGACCTGCCCGACCTGTTCACCTGGCGCTCGCGGCCGCTTCCCGACGTCCGCAGGACCGTCCTTTTCAAGAGCTGCGGCAACGCCCTGTGGGACCTGAGTGCGGCGCTGGCTGCCACCGCCGCCGGCTAGCCGGCGGCCATCTCCGCCACCTGTGCGGCGATCGACAGGCTGCCGGTCAACCCGGGCGATTCGATGCCGAACAGCTGGATGACGCCGGGAACGCCGTGTTCCTGCGGACCGAGGATGCGGAAGTCGAGCGGCGGCTCGCCGGGCGCCTGGATCTTCGGCCGGATGCCGGCATACGCCGGCTGCAGCGAGCCGTCCTGCAGGGCCGGCCAGTAACGGCGGATCTCCGCATAAAAGACCGCGGCGCGTTCCACCGCGACGTCGTACTCGGGCTCGTCGACCCATTGCACATCCGGCCCGAAGCGCGCCTGCATGCCGAGGTCGATGGTCAGGTGCACGCCCAGGCCGGCCTGCTCCGGAACCGGGTAGATCAGGCGGCTGAACGGTGCCCGGCCAGCCAGCGAAAAGTAATTGCCCTTCGCATAGTAGGTCGGCGGCACGTGGTGCGCCGGGAACCCCGCCATGCGATGCGCCAGCTGCTGGGCGTACAG
>JACCRJ010000338.1 GCA_013813615.1 Lautropia sp.
CGCCCACGGACGATGGTCTGGTCGAACCGCGAGCGCAGCGGGTTGACGGTGTACGGCAGGGCGTCTGCGGAGGAAAAGGTATTGAGTAGCAGCGGCCGCCCCAGGTCCGACATGTTCTTCGGAGAACTGTGCAGGGTCCGGCAGTTGTGAAGCGTCAGCGAGCCGGCCGGACCCGTCAGGTAGGCGGCGCGCGACAGATCCAGCTTGTCCAGGTCTCGCTGGCCTAGGCAGCCGGTCCAGCGGCCATCGTCGCCATACTGGGAAAGCATCGGCTCGATCAGGTGGCTGCGCGGCAGGACGGCCAGCGGTCCCTGGTCCATGCCGCAGTCGTAGAGATAGGTGCCGACTGTCAACGGCGAGTAGTTGGTGTGCGGCCAGAAGGCGATGTCGTAATGCCACTTGACCTCTTCACCGCCTGCCAGCCACTTGAAATTGAGTTTCGAGTGGTGGAACTTCACATCCGGGCCGACCAGGTCCGACACGATGTCCGGCAGGACCGAACGTGTCACGTACTCCCAGTAGACCGGGTCATGCTCGACCGGCCGCGAGACCCGTCGGAGGCGCGGTGCGTCGCTGCGGTGGCCTGGCTCGAGGTCGAAGATTTCGTCGGACTTTTCAACCGAGCGGCTGCGTTCGACCAGCTTCGCCGTCGCTTCCCGCAGGCGCGCGAGCCAGTCCGGATCGATTACCCCGGGCAGCATCAGGTAGCCCTCGCGGAAGTAGAACTCGCGCTGGTCCTGTGTCAGGACGACCGGTTCGATGGCAAGAATCTGTTCGGGTGTCATGGGAGTATCCTCGGGTTCGATCGGGTCGGTCGTCGGCGTTCTCGTCAGCGCAACTGCAGCAGGACGCTGGGCAGCCAGGTGACCACTGCAGGCCAGATCATGACGACCACCAGGGTAAGTGCCTGCAGCAGGATGAACGGCATCACGCCCCGGTACATGTCGCTGATCGTTATCACCGGCGGCGCCACCGCCCGCAGGTAGAAGATCGCCGGCGCCATCGGGGGCGTCAGATAGCTGGTCTGGATCATGATCAGGAACAGAATGCAGAACCAGACGGGGTCGAATCCGGCAGCCTTGATCAGCGGCGTGAAGATCGGGATGAAGATCAGCACGATCGAGATCCAGTCGAGGAAAAACCCGACCAGGAAGATGATGAACAACATCAGGAAGAGCAGCGTCCAGGGGGAAAGCTGCATCTCCTGGATGAGCATGTTCGCCGTGTTGATGCCGCCGCCGCCGATGAAGACGCCGGTGAACAGCGTCCCCGCCAGCAGCACCCCCATGATCATGGCCGTGATCGTCAATGTCTTGACCAGCGCTTCTCCCAGACCGCGCAGCGTGAACTGGCCGTAGAGCACCGTCAGCAGCACTGCGCATAGCGCGCCAATCGCGGCTGCCTCGGTCGGAGACGCCCAGCCGAGCAGGATCGAGCCGAGGACGGCGAAAATCATGAACACCGGTGGCAGCAGGTTCACACTGCTGATCTTGAGCTTGGCGCCGAAGCTTGGCTCTCCCGGCTCGGGCGGAATCCGCGGTCCCATCTCCGGCCGTATCACGCACAGGACAAGGATGTAGGCGAGATAGAAGAGCGCCATGATCAGGCCGGGGAACAGCATGCCGTACATCAGATCCCCGACCGAGAGGTCTGCCAGGGGCCCCATCACCACCACCACCACGGATGGCGGGATGATCGTGCCCAGGGATCCGCCGGCGCAGATGGTGCCGCTGATCAGCGCCTTGCTGTACCCGTAGCGCAGCATGATCGGTATCGTGAGCAGGCCGACCACGGACTCGGTGGCGCCGATCACGCCGCTTGACGCAGCGAAGATGATGCACATCAGCACCGTGGCCAGTGCCAACCCGCCCGGCAGCCGCCTTGTCCAGATGTGGATCGCCTCGAACAGCCGATCGGCGATGCCGGACTTCTCCAGCATGGCGCCCATGAAGACGAAAAGCGGAACCGCGGCAAAGACGAAGTTGGACGACAGGTCGTCGATCTTCTCGATGAACTGGTGCACGACCTTGTCACCGAACGTGACCAGGCCGAACAGCACGGCGGTGATCATCATCGCGAACATCACCTGCACGCCCAGGAACATCAGCACGAAGGCGGCAGGCAGCATCAGGAACGGCAGCACGGCCTCCATCTAGTGTCCCACCCTCGGCGCGCGCAACTGCCAGACGGACTTCACCAGCGAGACGAAGACCTGCAGCGCCAGCACCGCAAACCTCACGGTGAACACCAGCCCGAACGGCCACACCGGCGGGTTCAGCGACGACTGTCCGCTGCGCTCGCCGCGGCTGTAGCCGACAATCAGATACTCGACCAGCATCCAGGTCAGCCACACGAGCAGCGGCAGCATGACCGTATAGGCAAGCACATCGATCATGGCGCGGGTGCGCTTCGACATGAGGCCGGTGAAGACGTCGATGCGGATGTGCAGGTCCCGCTTCAGGGTGTACGCCAGGCCGAGCAGGAAGTGGGAGCCCGTCAGGATGTACCCCACCTCGTAGGCCCAGGCGGTCGGCTCGTTCATCACGTAGCGGGAGAAGACCTCGTAGCAGGTAGCGAGTACGAGCGGCACCAGCAGCAGCGCTGCGCCGATGCCGACGACGGTGGTGATCCGGTCGATCAGGCGTATGAGCGACTGCAACTGGATCTCCGTTGGGCTCAGACCGGCTTCACCTTCACCTTGCGCCATGAATCGGCATGGCGCCAGGCCTGGTCGAATTCCACCTGGCTCTTGTGCACCTCCGCGAAGTGCTTGTACTTGCCTTCCTTGGCGGTCTTCTCAGCCCAGTCGAGACCAAGCTTGCGGGCCGCAAACTGCACTTCATCGTCCAACTCCAGCATCTCGACGCCGGCATTCTTGAAGAAATCGAATGCCTTGACGTCTTCGGCGCCGATCTTCAGCCAGCCCTCCAGGGTCACCTGCTCGGCGACGATCTCGACCAGTTGCTGGTCGGCCGGCGGCATCTTGGCCCAGGCGTCCTTGTTGATGACCATCTCGAACGGCGCCGTCGGCTGGTGAACGCCCGGGTAGATCAGGTACTTGGCGATCTTGTGAAAACCCATCGAGATGTTCTCCCAGAG
>JACCRJ010000409.1 GCA_013813615.1 Lautropia sp.
GCCCATCGCCACGCGCTGGCGCTGGCCGCCAGAGAGCTCGCGGGGCTTGCGAAGCAGCAGGCCGGACAGCTCCAGGATCGCCGCCGCCTTGTCGACCCGCCGCTGGATCTCCGCCTTCGGCAGCTTCTTGATCTTCAGGCCGTAGGCCATGTTGTCGAACACGCTCATATGGGGGTAGAGCGCGTAGTTCTGGAACACCATCGCGATGTCGCGCTCGGCCGGTTCGAGCTTGTTGACCACCCGTGATCCGATTGCGATCTCGCCGCCGGTGAGTTCCTCCAGCCCGGCCACCATTCGCAGCAGCGTCGACTTGCCGCAACCGGAAGGCCCGACGATCACGATGAACTCGCCGTCGAGGATCTCGGCGCTGACGCCGTGGATGACCTGCAGCGTCTTGGCGCCGGCGCCGTATTTCTTGACGACGTTGCGAAGCGATATCGATGCCATGTTGCGTGCGCCTACTTTTCCGTGTCCACCAGGCCCTTGACGAACCACTTCTGCATCGCGAGCACGACCAGCGCCGGCGGGATCATCGCCAGGATGGCGGTCGCCATGACGATGTTCCATTCGTTGCCGGAGTCGCCGCCGCTGATCATCCGCTTGATGCCGATGACCACCGGATACATGCTCTCGTCGGTCGCGACGAGCAGCGGCCAAAGATACTGGTTCCAACCGTAGATGAACTGGATGACGAAGAGGGCGGCGATGCTGTTGCTCGACAGCGGCACCAGCACGTCCTTGAAGAACCGCATCGGGCCGGCGCCGTCCATCCGGGCGGCCTCCACCAGCTCATCCGGCACCGTGAGGAAGAACTGCCGGAACAGGAACGTGGCGGTCGCCGAGGCGATCAGCGGTATCGTCAGCCCCGCGTACGAATTCAGCATGCCCAGGTCCGAGACGACCTTGTAGGTGGGTCCGATCCGCACCTCCACCGGCAGCATCAGCGTCACGAAGATCGCCCAGAAGCACAGCATGCGGAACGGAAAGCGGAAATACACCACCGCGAACGCCGACAGCAGCGAAATCGCGATCTTGCCGAAAGTGATCACCAGCGCCGTCACCAGGCTGACCCACATCATCCGCGCCACCGGCGCAGTCGAGCCAGGCCCGCTGCCGCCGCCCTTGAGCGCAGTCAGGTAGTTCTCGACGAAGTGCGGCCCCGGCAGCATCGGCATCGGTGCCTGCACGATGTCCTGCGCCGTATGCGTGGATGCCACGAACGTCATGTAGACCGGAAACGCGACGATCGCGATTCCCGTCAGCACGACCGCATGTGACACGAACGTGAGTAATGGCCGGCGCTCGATCAAGTTGGCATCTCCACTGCAAACGAATTCCTTCGGGTCACGCAGCCGCGGATCGGGCTCCTAGTATTTGACTTTTTTCTCGACATACCGGAACTGGATGACGGTCAGCGTAATGACGATCACCATCAGCACCACCGACTGCGCCGCCGAACTGCCCTGGTCCATGCCCTTGAACCCGTCGTAGAAGACCTTGTAGACGAGGATCTTGGTGTCCTGGCCCGGGCCGCCCTGGGTGGTCGCATCGACGATCGCGAACGTGTCGAAGAACGCGAAGACGATGTTGATCACCAGCAGGAAGAATGTGGTGGGCGACAGCAGCGGGAACACGATGGTGCGGAACCGGTGCCAGAAGCTGGCGCCGTCGATCGCCGCCGCTTCGATCAGGGATTTCGGTATCGATTGCAGCCCGGCCAGGAAGAACAGGAAGTTGTAGGAGACCTGCTTCCAGACGGAAGCCATCACGATCAGCGCCATCGCCTGGTTGCTGTCGAGCAGGTGGTTCCAGTCGATCCCTGCCTGGCGCAGGGCGTAGCTCAGCACACCGACACTAGGAGAGAACATGAACAGCCACAGCACTCCCGCCACCGCCGGCGCCACGGCGTAGGGCCATACCAGCGCCGCCTTGTAGAAAGTGGCGCCTTTGATGATGCGGTCGGCAAACACCGCCAGCACCAGCGAAATCGTGAGCCCGAAGCCGGCGACCAGCAGCGAGAAGACGGCGGTCGTCCAGAAGGAGTCCAGGTAGTCGCTGTCGTTGAACAGCGCCTGGAAGTTCTCCAGGCCGACGAATTCCGTGCTGAAGCCGAAGGCGTCTTCCCGCTGCACCGATTGGATCAGCGCCTGGCCTGCGGGTAGGAAAAAGAAGATCATGATGACCGCTAGCTGCGGCGCGAGCAGCAGCCAGGGGAGCAGCTTCGAGTTGAAGCGGACGCGCTTTTCCATGAGAGCAGCTGGTGCGCTTGCGCTTCGGGCGGCCGATTACTTGGCGGACTGTTGAAAGCGCGTCAGTTGCTCGTTGCCGCGACGCACGATGGTGTCGAGCGCTTCCTTCGGTTCCTTCTTGCCCGCCCACACCTGCTCGAGTTCCTCGTCGATGAGGGCCCGGATCTGCACGAAGTTGCCGATGCGGATGCCGCGCGATTTGTCGGTGGTCTTGCGGATCATCTGGGTGACGGCGACGTCGGTGCCGGGGTTTTCCTTGTAGAAGCCCGACTTCTCGGTCATCTGATAGGCCGCCGTCGTGACTGGCAGGTAGC
>JACCRJ010000368.1 GCA_013813615.1 Lautropia sp.
GAGCTACACCGCAGACGCGCAGGTCGGTGGCAAGATAGCGCAGATCGGCTCGCGGCTGGTCGAATCGGTCGCCGCGAAGATAGCCGACGATTTCTTCAAGGCCTTCGAAGCGAGAATGACAGCGCCGGTTGCCCCGGGCGCCGCGCCTGACGACCTGGAGGCCACCGTGCCGGCAGTGGCGACGGGCGACACGGGAGGGCGCCCGGCATCGACCTTCGATCATGTGGTCGGCAAGGTGGCGCAACCCCAGCCCGCGGGCGGCGGCAGCACCGTCTGGTGGATCGCCGGTATCATCATTCTGGCGTTGCTCATCTACTTCTTCACGCGCTGATTCCGCGACCGGCCCGTCATCCCGGCGCGGTTATCCCCGACCCGCCGGAGGCTACCCGTGGACAGTCTGGATCGACAGGTACTCGAACAAGCCCGCGACTGGCTCAACGGCCGCCGCAAGGTCTGGATCGTCACCGTCATAGAGACGTGGGGTTCCGCGCCCAGGCCGCCCGGCGCGCTGCTGGCGATGCGGGACGACGGACTGGTGGTCGGCTCGGTGTCCGGCGGCTGTGTCGAAGACGACCTGATCGAGCGGGTGCGCACCGGCGAACGCGTCGACCGTCCGTCGCTCATCGTCTACGGCATCAGCAAGGACGAGGCGGCCCGTTTCGGGCTGCCCTGCGGCGGCACGCTGCGACTGGTCCAGGAGCCCCTGCTGGACGTCGGCTGGATCGACCAGATCCTTGACCGCACCGCCAAGCACAGCCTGGTCCGCCGCACACTGGACGTGGGCAGCGGCCGCTGGTCGATCGAGACGGCCAGCCGCGACGAGGTCTTCAGCTTCGACGGCCAGGTGATGCGCTCTGTGTTCGGGCCGCGGTGGCGGATGCTGATCATCGGCGCGGGGCAGCTCTCGCGGGTGCTCGCGCAGATGGCTCAGGTCCTGGATTTCGAGGTAACCTGCTGCGACCCGCGCGAGGAGTACCACCTTACGTGGGACATCCCCGGCACCCACTTCACGAAGGAAATGCCCGACGACGTCGTATTGAGCATGCAGCTGGACGCGCACTGCGCGGTGGTAGCGGTCACGCACGACCCGAAGCTCGACGACATGGTGCTGCTGGAGGCCCTGAAGTCGCCCGCTTTCTACATCGGTGCCCTCGGCTCACGCGGCAACACCGCCGCGCGCAAAGACCGACTGGCCCTCTTCGATCTCACGCCGCAGGAGATCGACCGCCTGCACGGCCCGATCGGCCTCGACATCGGCAGCAAGACTCCAGCTGAGATTGCCATCTCGATCCTTGCGGAAATCATCGCCGTGCGCAACGACGTCAAGCTGCTGCAGAAGAAGCCCAGCAAGAAAGCCAGCAGCGCCTGCGCGACCTGAAACTCGCGCGCCGGACACGGCCTTGTTCCTGCAGGCCGCCGCGTCCCGGGCTCTATCCGTTCGATTCGCTCTTTTCAACCGCCGGGCTGGCGCTCGTCGCCGCGGCTTCATCGCGACCGTATGGTTCGGGCGATGGCCGGCTCCTTTCTCGATCTCGCGACGATTTCCGTGATGGCTGCAGCAATGCTCGCCATGCTGTCGGCCAGCCTGTTCCACGTCGCGTCTCATGCCTCCGCGCCGCATGCGGTAAGGCGCTGGGGCCAGAGCTGCCTGGTGGCGGCGTTCGGCCTGGTGATGAAGTCCCTCGATTCCTGGAGCAGCCCCGGCGCGCCGCAGGCATTCGGCGCCCTGCTGCTAGGCGCGGCGGTGATCCTGCAGGTGTCGGCGCTCGCGCAGTTCACCCGCCACGGCGACCGCATCGTCCGCGCGCTGGTGACCTTGAACGTGGTGCACATCCTGTCCACGATACAGTTCGCCGGACTGGACCCCAATCCGGTCATCCGCGCCATCTGCAGCGACCTCATCAGCGCCGCCGCCCTCTTCAGCGCATCCTTCATCGTCTGGCGTCCAAGCCGCAAGGAATACGCGCGGCTGAGCCAGATCATTGCCGTCGCCTACACGCTGACCGGCCTGGTCCTGGCGGCACAAGGCCTGATGGGCTGGTACCTGGATTCCCTGGAGGTGACGGAATTCACGGCCTGGACCTACCTGCTCACCGCTTCGCTGCAGGTTCTGCTGCCGGTCTCGCTCCTGACCATCTCCTACGGCCAGCTAGCCGGCCAGCTGGCCCGCTCCGCGTTGCTGGATCCGCTGACGCAGGCCCGCAATCGCCGCGGGCTCGCAGAAGCCTGGTCGCTGTTGCAGGCCCGGGCTCGGCGCGGCGACGAAGGCTGGCACGTCGGCGTGGTCCTGCTCGACATCGACCTGTTCAAGGCGGTCAACCAGAACCACGGGCACGCAGCCGGCGATACGGTGCTGAAGCTGGTCGTGGAAGTGATGCGGGCTACCGCCCGCCGCTACGACACCGTGGCCCGCTTTGGCGCAGAGGAGTTCTGCATGCTGCTGCCGGGCGTGACGATCCGCCAGGCCCAGGTAGTGACCGAACGCGTGCGCAAGCGCTTCAGCGAACTGGCCAAGGAACGCACCGGCATCGACGTGACGATTTCTGCCGGCATCACCGTGGCGAACGCCGGGCAGACCGAGATGGAGGAGGCACTCGACGCGGCAGACCAGATGCTCTATGCCGCCAAGCGAGCCGGCCGGGACCGGACCCGGGTCGACCCGGACGCGCTCCGGGTCGTTGCCGGCATGGCGCCCCTGCAGCGCACCGGCCGGCAGGACGAACTGGGATTCCCGCTGACCTGATCCGGGAGCTCAGGCGCGATCCAGCGCCTGCTCGATCGCCCGCAGATCGATGAACACCGCCGGTGGCGGCTCGGCTGCTCCGCCTTCCTGGCCTTCCCCGCTTTGCTCACGTTCCGATGCGCGCCGTGCCTGCTGCTGCAGGTCCGGCCGGCGCAGCCAGGCGGCGTGCATGCCGGCGCCCCGAGCGCCCATCACGTCGAGCTCCAGATCGTCGCCGACATGCAGCACCCGCGGGGGCGCGATGCCGACCTTGCTGCAGGCGTACTCGAAGATCCGGCGGTCCGGCTTGCCGAAACCGAGTTCATGCGCAGCCGCGCTCGCGTCGAAATAGTGGCCGATGCCGATCCGGTCGATGTCGGCGTTGCCGTTGGTCACCACCAGCAGCTTGTAGCGGCCCTTCCACCTCGCCAGGACCTCTTCGACGTCCTGGTACAGGGTCACCCGCTGGCGCGCGTCGAGGAACACATTGAAGGCTCCCACGGCCAGCGCCGGATCGTCGCCGCCCTCCTCGAGAGCCTGGCGCAGGGACTGAAGCCGCAGCCAGCCCATGTCGTGCGCCTGTTCGGCGTGCGCCATCGCCAGCAGCAGGCGGATTTCCCGGATACGTTCGACGGAGCAGATGGCCGCGGTGGCAGGTGCCCGCTCCAGCAGCCACTGGTGCATCTCCCGCTCGGCGTTGACGAGGGCGGGGAGCACCGGCCAGAGGGTGTCGTCGAGATCGAGCGAGATCGCGTCGATATCCGCTGCCCTGGGCAAGTGCGACGGGCGCGGCCGGTTCGCCAGGATCGGCATCAGGCCAGCAACACCAGTTGGCCGGAGGTCCTGCGCGCCTCCAGGTCCTGATGCGCCTGCGCGGCGGCGGCCAGCGGATAGCGGTGATGGATGTCGGCGCGGAGCGCGCCGACCCGCAACGCCTCGAAGACGTTGGCGGCGATCGCTTGAAGGTCCGCGCGCTCGGCAGTGTAGTGAAACAGGACCGGCCGGCTCAGCGTGATCGACTTGGATGAGAGGGACTGCAGCGGCACGGTGTCCAGTGTACCGCTGGCCTGGCCATAACTGATCCAGTGCCCACAAGTGGCGATCGCCGCCAGATTCTCCTGGTAGGCGTCGCGGCCGAGACCGTCGTAGATGACATCGGCGCCGCGGCCCCGGGTCGCCTCGAGCACCTGCGCGGCAAAGCGGTAGTCACCGGTCACGATCGGCAGGCCGCAGCCGCTGTCGCGCGCCTGGCGGGCCTTCTCCATCGTGGAAACGGTGCCCATCACCGTGGCGCCCAGATGGGCCGCCCAGCGGCACAGCATCAGCCCAAGGCCCCCGGCAGCCGCATGGACAAGCACGGTGTCGCCGGGCCCGACGCGGCGGGTGCGATGCAGCAGGTATTCCGCCGACATTCCCTTGAGCATGACGGCTGCGGCCGTCTCCTCGTCGACGTCATCCGGCAGGACCACCACCTGGTCGGCGGCCATCGTGCGGATGCTGCAATACGATCCAGGCGGCAGGCAGGCGTAGGCCACCCGATCCCCAGGCAGCAGGTGGGCCACGCCGGGGCCGACGTCGACCACGATGCCCGCGGCCTCCATGCCGATCACCGCCGGCGGCGCGATCATCGGGTACAGGCCCTTGCGTACGTAGACGTCGATGTAGTTCACGCCGACGGCGCTCTGGCGGATGCGCACCTGCCCCGGCCCAGGCGCCGCCGCGGACACCGGCTGCAGGCTCATCCGGTCGGCGCCGCCGTGCGCAGAGACGACGATCCCCTGCCC
>JACCRJ010000369.1 GCA_013813615.1 Lautropia sp.
AGGCAGGGGAGTCGCTGCGCCCGTGCGGCAGCGTCTGCTGGCAGATGAAAATGGTGAAGATTCCCAGGCGTTGGGCCTCACCGACGAAATTCATCAGCGCCGGCAACATCATCTGGATGCTGCCCAGTACCTTGCCGTACTTCGCGAAATGTCCGTCCGGATGACAGAAATCGTTCTGCACATCGACGACGAGCAACGCGGTGTGAGCCGGGCGCAGGATTTCGTCGAGCGTGTCCAGCACCTCGACGCCGTTGATGGTCTTCATGTTGTCGATCGGGATGAAGGGAGGTCGGGATGTTGCGCCAAGGTCTGAAGGACGGCGCCAAGCTGCAAAGTTGCAGATCCAGGACGCACGCGGCGATTCTAATCCCGTGCCCCGCGGGATGCTTCCGAAGGCGGCGTCGCTGCTGTCGACCGTGCGTTGATGTTGCTGAAGGCCTTCGGCGTCGGCGAGCGGGCCCTGTCCCTTCAACAGCTCGCAGACCGGACCGGCATGGTCAAGAGCACGATGCTGAGATTGCTGCGAGCGGGTTCCCGATCTGGCGGGTATCTCGTCGCCGGTCTTCCAGGATGGCAATCATCTTGTCGGCGCGCTGACTTTGACGATGCCGAAGGTCAGGTACCGGAAGAGCACCTCGCAGCAGTTCGCGGCCATGCCGCCGAACTGAGCCGGAAGTTGGGCGGAGATTTCTGATGAGAAAGCCGACGCGACGAGCGACTTCGGGTGCGGTCGCACCGGGCACTATCGATGCCGGCCAACCTGGCGGCAGGGGCAGGGGCAGGAGCGCTCAATAGCCCGATGCAGCGCCCCCATGGCAAGCGTACCCGAGTCGCAGGTTTCGCGCGCTGGCCGGCTCAGCGCTTCGCGGCCAGGTCGTCGGCCCCGAGGTAGATGCGGTTCCAGCTCGGGCTGATCACCAGTTCGTTGATGCAGACCCGCGCCGGCGCGGTGACCGCATAGGCCACTGCCGCGCCGACGTCCTCCGGCTGCAGCATCCTGGCGATGTCCTGCTCCGGCGGCGGCACCGGGCGCGACCGCAGGATCGGCGTGGCGACCTCGCCGGGACAGATCAGCGTCGCCCGGATGCCGAGGTGGCCTTCCTCGTAGTTGATGCTTTCGACCAGGGGCGCGAGGCCCATCTTGGTCGCGCCGTAGGCAGCGCCGGTGAACGGCAGGAACCGCCAGCCTGCCCACGACGAGATCACGACGATGCTGCCGGCGCCGGCCTTGCGCATAGCCGGCAGCGCGGCGGCGACGCAGTAGGCGACGCCGTTGAGGTTGATGGCGGTGACCTTGCTGAAGCCGTCGGGCGTAAGGTTCTTCCAGGCGCGGTCCGGCACGTTGGTGCCGGCGGAGAGGACCAGCGCATCGAGGCAGCCGTGCTCGGCCAGGATCGCGTCGGTACTCGCCTGTACGGCAGCGGCATCGGCGACGTCCAACTGGCGGGACTGGACCGCGACGCCTGACTTCTTCAGGGCCGCCTCCGCCTTGGCGAGTTCCTCCGCCCGCCGCCCGGAAATCACGACCTTGAATCCGGCCGCACCGAGCGCGTGGGCCGCAGCCAGGCCGATACCCGTCGCGCCGCCGGTGATCCACGCCAGCCTGCCGTTCGATCTGTCCGTCATCTGTGCTCCCGTCATCCTGGTGAAAGAGCACGATTCTGCCGAATCCCGCGGCGTCTGTCCCCGGACTTGCTGCTACCGGTCGTCGCGCGCGCTGATGAAGCCGATCTTGCTCAAACCCGCCTTGGAGGCGTCGGCCAGCGTCTCCGCTACATGGTGGTAGGGGACCAGGCGGTCTGCGCGCAGGTGAAGTTCCGGCTGCGGCTGCCGCGAGGCGGCCTCGGCAAATCGGACCGCAGCCTCCCGCCGGCTGATCGGCTGGCTGTTCCAGTAGAGGTTGCCGAGCGAATCGATCGCGAACTCGATCTTGTCCGGCTTGGTGCTGGTGGCTGCGGCATCCGCTTTGGGCAGGTCGAGCTTGACCGTGTTGGTAAGCAGGGGCGCGGTGACGATGAAAATGACCAGCAGCACGAGCATCACGTCGATCAGCGGCACCATGTTGATCTCCGCCATCGGCGTGCCGGCGCGGCTGGAATCGAAACTTGCAAAGGCCATGGCGGTGTCCTATTTCATCGCGGCGATGTTCGGGCTGCCGGCGATGTTCAGGTTGCGAAGGTTGTCCGTCGGCGACTGGTT
>JACCRJ010000388.1 GCA_013813615.1 Lautropia sp.
GGCGGCCCGCCCGGCTGCGGGTTCATCCGGTCGGATGCGCCTCCTTCTACCGTTTCCTTCACCCGCTACTTCTTCAGAACCGACATGACGGTGTCGTGCAGGTCGGGCGTCCACTTGGGAAACGCCTTGTAGACCGGCGCCGTCGCCTTCTGGAATGCAGCAATGTCGACGTCCTCCACGAAGGTGACGCCGCCGTCCTTCAGCTTCTTCACATAGTCGTCGTTCATCGCCAGCGTCAGCCGCGTCATCTCGGCGCCACCCTTAGCCCCCTCCTCCACCAGTACCTGCTGGATGTCGGCCGGCAGGGACTTGAAGTACTTCATGTTGATCGGCCACATCGTGAACGCCGTGAAGTGCCCGGTCATCGAAATGACCTTCCGCGTCTCGTGGAGCTTCGATCCCCACAGCGAGCCCAGCGGCGCCTCCGCGGCGGCGACGACGTTCTGCTGCAACGCGCTATAGATCTCAGACCATTGCACGGTGGTCGGCCGTGCTCCCATCGCTTTGAACGTCTCGATCCACATCTGGTTCGGCGGCACGCGCACGGTCATGCCGGCAATGTCCTGCGGCTTGCGCACCGGCTTGTCGGTGATCAGGTGGCGCTGGCCGAAGTAGCCGTTTGCCATGATCAGCTTGAAGCCGGCCGCATCGAGCTTCTGCTCGATGCCCTTGAACCAGCTCGAGTCCAGCAGCTTTTCGTAGTCGGCGGCGTCCTTGACAAGGTACGGGCCGTTCAGGACGCCGATGTCGGGGACGAAATCCGACATGTAGCCCGGGTCGGTGATGTTCATCACGTTGGCGCCCTGGCGGATCATCTCGTTGACTTCCTTGCCGGAGCCCAACTGCTCGCTCGGAAAGACCTGGATCTGGACGCGATTGCCGGTGCGCTGCGCGACGTTCTTCGCGAAGAACTCCGCCGCCAGGTGAGCCGGCTCGGTGCTGGACAGGGAATGCGCAAAACGGATCTTGATCACGTTCTGGGCATGGGCCGGCATGACCGCAAAGACAGCGCCTGCGAGGGCCAGTAGCGGTCCGGCGGCGCGGGCGGCGAAACGGAGCGTGGACAATGATCCGGACATGGTGTCTCCTGCTTGGATGGATTGTTTTCCGACCGGCCGGCCGTTCATGGCCGGGTACTGTCGGTACTGACGGGTGCTGCTGATCGGACGGGTGCTGCTGATCGGACAACTGCTGCTGATCGGAAATTCTGGTACTGGCTCTCGCGCTACGCCACCTCGCGCCTGCCCTTCTGCTTCGCGCCGGCATAGAGAATCTGCATCTGGCGGTCTATGACCTGCTTGTGCCGGGCGACCGCGTCCGGATGCATTTCCGCTTCCGGGGAGGTTTCGTGGTCGAAGTTGCCGAACTCATCCTGGCCGCGCACCAGCAGCGCACTCTCGCGGATGCCTGACTTCTGCGACACATGGGTCGGCACATAGCGGATGGCGAACCCTACCCGACGCACGTCCGAGCCGTTCGGCTCGGAACCGTGGAAGATGAGGACATGATGAAGCGACATCTGACCTGGCTGGAGCGCCACGTCCACCGCCTGGGAGATGTCGACGTCCACTGCGATCTCCTGGCCCCGGCTCAGCAGGTTGGTGGCCGCAAACCGGTCTTCGTGAGGCACTTGCTGCTTGTGGGTGCCGGGAATCACGCGCATGCAGCCGTTCTGCGGCACGGAAGGTGTCAGCGCCACCCAGGCGGTCATCACGTCCGGAGATGACAGGCCCCAGTAGGTGCCGTCCTGGTGCCAGGACACGTAACCAGGGTCGCGGGCATTCTTGGCGAAGAACTGGGATCCCCAGCAGAACAGGTTCGGTCCCAGCACGGCTTCGACTGCGTCGAGGATGGCGGGGTGGCGCACCAGCTGGTCCATCCAGGGATAGAGCAGATGGGGCTTCTGGCCGATGCGCCCGGATAACCGCCCCCCGTGGGCAGCCTCGTTCGCTTCGAGCTGCTGCAGCATTCCGGCGGCCTCTTGCGCAGACATCACGTCGAGCGGAAAAAGGATCCCGTCCTGCTGGTATCGCCCCACCTGTTCCTGGGAAAGTCCTCTGCTCATGACGCCGCTCGCTACTTTCAATGATAAAAGGTATTTTTGCTTTTGAAAGCGCGCAAGTCAACCCCGCCGCGCAGCCCACGCATCCACCCTGCGCAGAAACCAGCGCGCCGCAAGAGTCAACCGACGATGAAGACAGACCGGAGCGGCCGCAGCCACGCGGCTACGAAAGACGCCGGCAACGGGACCGGTCGTGCAGCCGGTTCCCCGCGGGCAGAGAAGCACGTTCCCTACAGCGCACCGGCGCTGGAGAAGGGGCTGGACATCCTGGAGATGCTGGCCGATGCGACCGCCGGCATGTCCCAGAACCAGATCGCCGCGCAGCTCGGCAGGTCGGTCGGCGAGATCTTCAGGATGCTGGACGTCCTGGAACGGCGGGCATGGCTCTACCGGTCAGCGACGGACAGCACCTACCGCCTGTCGATGCGGATGTTCGAGCTTGCGCATCGCCACCCCCAGATCAAGCACCTGGTGAGCGTCGCCCTCCCCCCGATGCACGAACTTGCGCGCGGCACCCGGCAGTCGAATCACCTGGTGGTCCACCACGACCGGCGCATCCTGGTGGTCGCCCAGGTGGACAGCCCCGAGGCCATGGGCTTTTCGGTACGGATCGGCGCGCATTTTCCCTTCCGCCTCGACCGGGTCTCCGCTCGGACGTTGAGCGCGTTTCAGCCCACGCACCGGCGTGATGAACTGATCCAGGAGATGATCGACAACGATCCCAGCCCGCTGCCGCGGGCACGTCTGCAGAAGATGGTCGCGGCGATCGCCGCCCGCGGCTACGAAGTGAAGGAGAGCGCCACCCTGCCCGGGATCACCGATATCTGCTGCCCGATCTTCGACCAGAGCGGCTTCGCCGTCGCCACTCTGACCCAGCCGTACCTGCGCCAGCGCGACGTCAAGTCGAGCATCGAGCAGTCTTGCGAAGCCCAACTGCGTACCGTCCGGCTGATATCCATGGGACTCGGAGCGGCCGCGTCGGACGGCGAACACCGTCCTTTCGGGCCGCCACCGTAGACGCCGGCCGCGCCGGGGAGCCGCCTTGCTTCAGTCTAGAATCGGAGCCGGAACAATCTGTACCGTTGCGCGCGGGCATCGCCCAGGAGATTTCATGAGTACCGACTCAATCGCCACCCGTTTCGGCAGTGGCCAGGCAGTACGCCGCCTGGAAGACGACGCCCTCCTGAGAGGCAAGGGCAAGTTCACCGACGACGTGATACCCGAGGGTCAGGTTTGCATCCAGTTCCTGCGCTCGCCCTACCCCCACGCGCGCATCGTTTCCGTGAACACCGCGCCGGCCCGTGGCCTGACCGGGGTCATCGCGGTCTACAGCGGCGCGGATCTGGTGAAGGCGGGTGTACAGCCGCTGCCCGGCGTGGCAGGCTTCCCGCGGCCCGACGGTTCCCCGGCGGTAACACCGCGGCGCCATCCCCTCGCCCCGGACGTCGCCCGCTTCGTCGGGGATCCGATTGTTGCGGTGGTTGCACAGACGCGCGAACAGGCGCGGGACGCACTCGAGGCGATCGTGGTCGACTACGAAGAACTGCCGTCGGTGATCGACAGCGCAGCCGCGCTCGCCCTCGGCGCGCCCCTGGTGATGCCGGAGATCGGCGACAACGTTTCAGCGGAATTGCGCCACGGCGATGCCGCCGCCACCGACCAGGCGTTTTCCCGCGCCCGGCACACGGCCAGCATCAGCATCGTCAACCAACGGTTGGCAGCTTCGCCGATAGAGCCTCGGACCGTCCTGGCTGCCTTCCAGCCCGCGGATGGCAGGCTCACCGTTCGCCTGAGCAGCCAGATGCCGACGGGTGCCCGCGACACCCTCGGCACCGTCCTCGGGATGGGGAAGGACAAGATCAGGGTACTGGTCGGCGACGTGGGCGGCGGCTTCGGCATGAAGACCGGCCTCTATCCGGAAGACGCGGTGGTCGCCTACGCGGCGCGCGACCTGAAGATGCCCGTCAAGTGGGTGGCCGACCGCAGCGAGGAACTGTTGTCGTCGGTGCACGGCCGGGACGTCTGCAGCGACGCGGAGCTGGCCCTGGACGCGGACGGCCGCATCCTCGGCCTGCGCATCCGCTCGCTCGCGAACGTCGGCGCCTACGCCAGCGGCGTCGGCGTGGCGATCCAGCTGCTGATCGGCCCCTGGGTCACCACCAGCGTCTATGACATCACGACGATCGACCTCAAGCTCACCGCCGTGATGACCAACACCGCGACCACCGGCGCCTACCGGGGTGCCGGCCGGCCGGAAGCCATCTACCTGATCGAACGGCTGATGGACGAAGCCGCGCGGGTAACCGGGCTGTCACGCACGCAGATCCGTCGCCGCAACATGATCCGGCCGGAGCAGATGCCCTACCGCAATCCGATGGCGCAGACCTACGATTCCGGCAAGTTCGAATCGGTCATGAACCAGGGCCTGGCGCTTGCGGACTGGGACGGCTTCGAGAAGCGGCTGGCACAGTCGCAGTCACGTGGCCGCTGGCGCGGCATCGGCATCGCCACCTTCCTGGAATGGACCGGGGGCAACGTTTTCGAGGAACGGGTGACCGTGCGGGTCGCTGCCGATGGCTTCATCGAGATCGTCTCCGCCACGCAGGCGATGGGTCAGGGCATTGTCACCAGCTACGCCCAGCTCGCAGTGGACATCTTCGGCGTGCCTATCGAGAAGATCAGGATCGTGCAGGGCGACACCGACCTCGCCAACGGCTTCGGCAGCGCCGGCTCCAGGTCGCTCTTTACCGGCGGCTCCTCGGTGCAGGTGGCTTCGCAGCGGACCATCGAGAAGGCGAAACCGCTGGCGGCGGAAGAGCTGGAAGTGAGCGAATCGGACATCGAGTACCAGGAAGGCGTCTTCCGGGTGGTCGGCACGGATCGGGAGGTGGGACTCTTCGAGCTCGCCGCGCGTCAGCCCGACACTGCCATCTACGTCGACTCGACCAGCACGGTCGGCGGACCCACCTGGCCGAACGGCTGCCATATCTGCGAGGCGGAGGTCGATCCGCTGACTGGCGAGGTGGCGGTGGTGAGCTATGCCTCGGCCAACGACGTGGGACACGTCGTCAACCCGATGATCGTCACCGGCCAGCTGGAAGGCGGCGCGGCGCAGGGCATCGGCCAGGCGCTGTGCGAGCAGGTGGTGTACGACCCGGAATCGGCCCAGCTGGTCACCGGCAGCTTCATGGACTATGCGATTCCGCGCGCCGATATCGTCGGACCGATCGCCACCGTCCTCGACCAGTCGACCCCCTGCCTGCTGAATCCTCTCGGGGTCAAGGGGGTGGGCGAACTCGGCACCATCGGCGCAACGCCGGCTGTGGTGAGTGCGGTCATCGACGCCCTCTCCAGGGCGGGCCACGGGGAAGCGGCCCGCAAGCTGCAGATGCCGCTCACCGGCGCGAGAGTCTGGGGCGCGCTGAACGCCTCGGCGTAACCTCGATCCGGGGCTTCAGGCGCAGCCCCGTCTCGAATTGGAGCTGTAGCAGCCCCGATTCATCACTTGTAAAGCAGTTGCGGCAACCAGAGTCCGATCCCGGGGAACTGGTACAAGAGGATGATGGCCAGGACCTGGATGCCCATGAACGGGAGCATTCCCGCGAAGATCTGGTTCAGCGTGACGTGGGGCGGCGCCACGCCCTTCAGGTAGAAAGCGGCCATCGCAACAGGCGGGCTGAGGAAGGCGGTCTGCAGGTTCAGCGCGACCAGCAGCCCGAAGAACAGCGGGTCGACGTCGAAGTGAGCGAGCAACGGCAGAAAGATCGGCATGAAGATCACGATGATCTCGGTCCACTCCAGCGGCCACCCGAGGATGAAGATCAGCACCTGCGACAGGATCAGGAACTGGGTCTTGCTCAGGTCGAGCCCCAGCACCCACTGCTCGACCAGCGCCTGGCCGCCCAGCAGAGCGAAGGCAGCCGAGAAGATCGCCGAGCCCACGAA
>JACCRJ010000389.1 GCA_013813615.1 Lautropia sp.
ACCGGTAGCTACGGGCAGGCGCATCGCACCCCAGGCGAGCAGGCCGCAGAGCGCGCCGGAGGCGCCGACGTACCAGTCGAGGGCGCTGCCGAAGTAAAGGCCGAGCGTGCATCCGAGCGCGCAGAGCAGGAAGACGCCGATGATCTCGAGCGGCGTCGCCACCGCGCGCAGCAGCGCGACCGCGGCGGTGAACAGCAGCAGGTTCCCAGTGAGGTGCGGCCACGACAAGTGGGCAAAGTTGGCGGACGCAAGCCGCCAGATTTCGCCGCTATCGATGGCCATGCGCGAAAACGCCCAGGACTGAGCAAGCATCTGCTTCACCAGAGGGCCGCAAGGGCCGGTCCCGAAGCGTAAAGCCTCTGCAGGGCTACCGCTCGCGTCGTCAGCGTCTCGAGCGGAACTATGTCACATCCCGAGTCAGATAGTCGTAAGAAACTCTGGCGTTGCCTTCCGGTCCTGCCCGACTCATGACATCCTCCGCTTCCGTTCCCGCCCGTCTGGTCCATGCGGCCACCGTTGCCGTCGCGACCGTCGCCACCCTAGGTGGCCTGTCCGCGCCGCCATCGGCCCAGGCCGCCACAGCGCCGCTGCCCGGCTTCACCCAGCGCCTGATCGTCCGCTTTCACGACGCGCCGTCGCTGGCCGTAGCCTCCGCGGTGCGCAAGGAGCGTGTACAGTCGGACAGCGTGCGGGCACTCGGGGCGCGCAAGTCTCTGCAGCTTGTGCGGATCCGCGAAACCGGCCAGGGCGCGGTGGTGGTGGCGCTTCCGGCTGCGGTCACGCTCGACGAGGCGCGGGCTGCCGCGCGTCGGCTCGCCGACGATCCGGCGGTGGCGCATGCCGAACCGGACCTGCGTGTCTTCGCGCACCAGGCGACCGACACCCTGTTCGCGCTGCAGTGGAACCTGCCTGGCCCAACGCAGGCGGGCGGCAGCGCCGGTGGCATCAATGTGACGCGGGTGTGGCCCTCGACCGAGGGCCGGGGCGTGACCGTGGCGGTCATCGACACCGGCGCAACCAGCCATCCCGATCTCGACGAGGCCTGGCTGCCAGGCTACGATTTCATCGGCGCGGATGGTCCGGGTGGCGGGTTCGCCATCGCCAACGACGGCGACGGCAGGGACATCGACGCAGCCGATCCGGGCGACTGGTGCGACGCGGATGGCAGCCCGCGGCCGAGCTCCTGGCACGGTACGTCGGTCGCCGGCGTGATCGCCGCACGGGTCAACGGCTACGGCATCGTCGGCGCCGCCCCCGGCGTGCGGATTCTCCCGGTGCGGGCGATCGGCCGTTGCGGCGGCAACCTGAGCGACGTCATCGATGCGATGCGCTGGGCCGCCGGCCTGGCGGTTGCGGGGGCCGCGGCCAATCCCAATCCGGCGAAGGTGCTCAACCTGAGCCTGGGGTCCGCGCCCGGCATTGCGTGCTCGCTTCTGCAGCAGGAGGCCGTCAACGAGATCGTCGCTGCCAACGTGATGATCGTCGCGGCCGCGGGCAATGAGGGCGCCGCCGGCATGGGCGTGCCGGCCAATTGCAGCCAGGTCGTCGCGGTGGCGGCCCACACCCGGGAGGGCGACCTCGCGTCCTATTCCAACTACCACGCGGGCGTGGCGTTGACCGCGCCCGGCGGTGTCGGCTCGACGTTTGCCAGCGCAGTGCTCGCCTCCAGCAATTCCGGCGCGACGTCGCCGGGTGAGGCAAGAGACGCCCGGGCCTTCGTCGGCACCAGCGCGGCGACGCCGCATGTCGCCGCCGCGGCCGCCCTGCTCTGGTCGCGGGATCCCACCCGGCCGATCGTCGAGATCCGCAATGCCCTCGTCGGCGGCGCGCGCCCGTGGCCGGCCGGCACCGCCTGCACGGCCGCCGCATCGGGCGGCTGCGGCGCCGGCATGCTCGATGTGAGCGCCTCGATGGACCGACTCGGCCGGCAGGTGGCTGTCGAGATCGCGTCCCCGGCCGGGGCGCAGCCAGGCAATACGCAGATTACCGTGACAGCCAGCGGCCGGTCCAGCTACGCCGATTCGCAGCTGTCCTGGCGCTGGACCCAGACCGGCGGCACCCCGGCACAACTCGCCGGTGCCGACACGGCAACGCTGCGGGTCACACTGCCGCCGTTTCGCACCACGATCGGCCTGCGGGTCACCGTCACCGACCCGGCTGGCGTCCAGACGACCGAGGACACCGTCGTCAACGTCAACAACCGGCCGCTCGCCAAGGCCGTGACGCCGGTCGCTGCCCGGCCGGGAGAGGCGATCGTCCGGCAGATCGAGGCCAGCGACCCCGACGGCGACCGGGTCCGCTATACCCTGCTGCAGGGACCGGCCGGGATGACCGTCGGTCGGGACGACGGCAAGCTGCAATGGACGGCCGGGAAGGACGGCAGCCAGTACGCGCGCATCGCGATCGAGGACACCGACGGTCTACGCGGCGAGGACGTCGACGTGCTGGTCGAGGTCAGCGCTACCGGCGGCGTGTCGCTGGCGTCCCCGCTGGCGTCGACCGGCTCCGGCGGCGGCGGCGCCTTCGGCTGGATGGAGCTGGGACTGATCGGCCTGGCGCTGGCGTCGCTCAGGCCGAGGCGCAGGTAGACCCGCCGGGCGTGGCAGAATCCGGCAGCCGCCGCCATTGCCGGCGGCGCAGGCCATTCGCCGGAATCCGATCATGCCATCCTCTGCGCCGCTGCTCTCGGGTATCAGGGTCGTCGAGTTCTGCCAGATCGCCGCCGGCCCGTTCTGCGGCATGCTGCTGGCCGATTTCGGCGCCGACGTCGTCAAGGTCGAGCCGCTCGAGGGCGATGCGCTCAGGCAATGGCCACCGATCACCGACGGCTACAGCGAGAACTTCGCCTCCCTCAACCGCGGCAAGCGGACGGTCGCGCTCGACCTGAAGAACCCGGCAGGGCTGGAGCGCGCCCGCCAGCTGGTGCTGCAGGCCGATGTCCTGGTGGAAAACAGCCGCCCCGGCGCCATGCAGCGCCTCGGCCTGGGCTGGGACTGGTTCGCGTCGCGCAGGCCTTCGCTGGTGTACTGCTCCATCTCCGCTTTCGGGCAGACCGGACCGAAGGCTGCCGCCGGCGGGTTCGACGTCACCATCCAGGCCGCGGCCGGCATCATGAGCGTCACCGGCGAGCCGGGCGGGACGCCAGTCAAGTGCGGCGTGCCGGTCGCCGACTTCACCGCCGGCCTCTACGGGGCGTTCTCGATCGCCGCGATGATCGCGCGGGTGCGTTCCGGCGGCCCCGGCGGTCACATCGACGTGCCGATGTTCGCTACGTCGATCGCCATCGCCGCGCTGCAGACCAGCGAGTACTTCGGCACCGGCCGCAACCCCGTCAAGCTCGGCTCGGCGCATCCGCGCAACGCGCCTTACCAGGCGTTCAAGGCGCTCGACGGGTGGTTTGTCATCGCCGCGGGAAACAACCGCCTGTGGGCCGCCGTCTGCGACGTCGTCGGCGAGCCGGCGCTTCTCGACGACGAGCGCTTCCTCACGACGACCCTGCGCGCGGCGAACCAGGTGGCCTTGAAGGAGATCCTGGAGCGTCGGTTCGCGGCGGCGGACGCGCAGGACTGGCTTGCGCGCTTCGAGGCTGCCGGCGTGCCGAACGCGCCCATCAACGGTTATGCCGAAGCGCTGGCGGATCCGCAGGCGCAGCACCTGCAACTGGTGCGGGACGTCGTGCTGCCGTCGGGCCGTCCCACCCGCACCGTCACCTGCCCGGTCTGGATAGACGGCGCGCCGGTAGCGGTGAGCACGGCCTTCCCCTCGCTCGGCGAAGAATGTCCGCTGCCTGGCCCAATCCCGGCAGGCTCCTAGAGCAGGGCCTGCCGCTGCCGCTGTGGTTGCGCGCGGTCGTTGCGGCGGCGATGGAC
>JACCRJ010000395.1 GCA_013813615.1 Lautropia sp.
AGGCAGGGCGATCTGCGGCGTTGCTCGAAGGAGTCAATACCCCTGGTATGGATCCCCTTCGAGCGCCTTGCATCTCATCCCTGCCTTCCACCGCGCGCCCCCTTGCCCAACCCCGACAGGCTCCTAGTGCAATGCAATACCTGCTGTCGTGGTCGGCAGTGGGTGTCACCGGCATCGGGCTGTGTTGGGCATCCGTCATCGCGGCGCAGCCGCTTCCGGTCGTGATCAACCTGGCGGTCGGGCAGGCTCACGTGCTCGATGAAAGGAACGTGCGGCGCATCGCCGTCGGCAATGGGCGGGTGGTGCAGGTAACGGCGCTTGACCAGCGGCAGATCCTGCTGCTGCCCGAGGCGCCGGGACAAAGCACCCTTCACTTATGGGGCCCGGGGGGCGCGGAGCGGCAATATCTCATCAACGTGGCGGCAACCGATGCCCGCCGCACGGCGGAGGAGATCAACCAGCTGCTCAACAACAGCCCGAGGATCCGTGCGCACGCCATCGGCGACAAGGTCGTGCTCGATGGCAGCCGCCCGACCGAGGAGGACGCGTTCAGGAGTGCGGAGGTCATCAAGCGCTATCCGCAGGCGATCAGTCTGATCAGCCGCGGCGGGTTCGAACGGATGATCGACATGGAAGTCAGGATGATCGAGATCGGCAAGAACGCATTGGATCGGCTTGGCGTGAGGTGGCAATCGGGCAGCGGCATGCCCTACGCCATCGAGGGACCCACCTTTGGGCTGATCGGGGATTTCAAGCGCAGCGATCCCTTCAGGCCGGGCGGCAGCGCCGGGGCGGCCGGCTTTCCGGTAAGGCCGCGGATCAGCCCCTTTGCAGCCACCGCTTCGCTGATGACGTCGCTGACCTCGATGGTGGATCTCCTGGTCCAGAACGGCGATGCCGCCGTTCTGGCCGAGCCGCGTCTCTCCTGCCGCTCAGGGGGAAGCGCCCGGTTCGTGGCTGGTGGCGAGCTGCCGATTCCGGTCATCGGCGCCAACGGCTCCGCATCCGTGCAGTTCAAGGAGTATGGCGTCCGATTCGAAGTTTCCCCGACGATCAACGACCAGGGGGTGATCTCCGCCAGCCTCCATGCGGAGATCTCGTCGATCAACCCGGAGGTCATGGTGCGGGAGGTGCCGGGGCTTCGCAAGCAGAGCGCCGCCACGGATGTGAATCTGCGCGAAGGCGAGACGCTGGTGATTGCCGGCATGATCAGCAACGAGTTCTCGGGAGCGGTAGACAAGATCCCCGGACTGGGGGACCTGCCGATTCTGGGCAAGCTGTTCCGCTCCCGGCGATTCCAGAATCGGGAGACGGAGTTGATCGTCCTGATCACGCCGCGCCTGCATGTCGACGGCAGCACCTACGGGGCGGAGCAGGGGGCGCAGACGACGCAGAAGCTGGAAGCGCTGCGCGACAAGATCCGCATGCTGGACTAGGAGGCAGACATGCTGGAGGTCCTGATCGAGGAAGACGGCGGCAGGCCGCCGCGCACGGTCAGGGTCGAACGCTTTCCATGCCGCATCGGCAAGGCGCGGGATTCGGAGGTTGTGCTGGCCGGCTGGCGCGTGGGGCGACTTCACGCGGAAATTCACCGGATCGGGCGAAGCCTGAAGCTGGTGGACCTCGGCACGCTGTGCGGCACGGTCGTCAACGGCGATCGCATCGTGGAATACGGGCCGTTGTCGGAGCGCGACCAGATCGTCATCGCCGGCTATCGGCTGCGGGTGCATGGGGAAGCGCTGCGGTTGCCGGCGCCGGGCGCACCGGCCGCCCTGACAGATGCCCGCGGCGCCTCCGATGAACCGGGAGTGCCCCAGGCTACCCCTGCTGGCGCGCCTTCAGGCACAGACGAAGGTTTGCCCGCGGGAATCGTCGCACGGGCCGACCCGGCCTGCCTGCGTGCGGAGCAGCTTGCCGCGCTGCCTTGGCGTCGACTGGTCCACCGTCGTCTGCTCGAACTCATCGACCTGAGGCGCAGTAACCTCTCGCAATTTTCGCCAGAGCAGTTGCGCGCGGAGGTGCAGCAGGCGGTGCAAGGCATTGTGACGGACATGGAGGGGCTGCCGCCGAACGTTCACCCGGCCGCCTTGGTCAGGGACACGGTGGACGAGGCGATCGGTCTGGGGCCATTGGAACGCTTGATGGCGGAAAGCGACATCACTGAAATCATGGTAAACAGTTCGGTGGACGTGTTCGTCGAGCGGGGCGGTATCCTGGAGCGAGCCACCGCGGCCTTCTCCGACGATACGGCGATCCGCAACGTCATCGAGCGGATCGTTGCGCCGCTGGGCCGCCGCATCGACGAAGCATCGCCGCTGGTGGATGCCCGGCTTGCTGACGGCTCACGGGTAAATGCGATCATCCCGCCGGTTGCGCTGAAGGGTCCCACGCTGACCATCCGCCGCTTCAACCGCACCGTCCTGTCGCCGGTGAACCTCATCGCCCTCGGCAGCGCCTCCTCGCCGATGATGGAGTTCCTCATGGTCTGCGTCCAGGAGCGCAAGAGCATCGTCGTCTCCGGCGGTACCGGATCCGGCAAGACGACGCTGCTCAATGTCCTCTCAAACCTCATCCCGGAGTCGGAGCGGATCATCACCATCGAAGACGCCGCGGAACTGAAGCTTCGCCATGAGCACCTGGTGTCGCTCGAAGCGCGGCCGGCCAATGCGGAAGGACGCGGCGCCATCACCATTCGGGACCTGGTGCGCAACGCGTTGAGGATGCGCCCGGACCGGATCATCGTGGGCGAGTGCCGGGGCGGCGAAGCCCTCGACATGCTGCAGGCGATGAACACCGGGCACGAAGGTTCCCTGACAACCGTGCATGCCAATACGCCGCGCGACGTCCTGTCCCGGCTGGAGGTGCTGACGCTGATGGGAGGCGTCGAATTGCCGGTCGGCGCCATACGGGAACAGATTGCCAGCGCCGTGGACTTGATCATCCACCAGTCCCGGTTCCGGGACGGCAGCCGCCGGATCACGTCCGTTACCGAGGTGACCGGAATCGAGTCGGGGCGGGTGCAGACGCAGGAGCTGTTCCGGTTCCTCCAGCACACCAGCGGCGCCGACGGCATCGCCGGCGCCCATCTTGCCTGCGGCGCCATTCCCACATTTCACGAGGCGCTTGCCGCGAGGGGCGTGCCGATGGACTTGTCGCTCTTCGAGGGATCGCCATGAGCACTGGGATCCTGGCGGGAGGTGCGGCGTGGCTGCTCACGGCAGGTGCGGCATTGCTCCTTGCGGTGGTGCTGGCCTTGATGAGCCTCGCCCGAGGCGGTGCAGTCGCCGGCTCGCGCTATCACCGCAGCTTCATTGGAAACGTCGGCCGCCGGCTCAACGACCTTCTGCTGTTCATCGATGCCCGGCGCTTGTTCCAGTGGAATCTGGTGTTGGGCCTTCTGGTGATGGCGACCATCTGGCTGCTCAGCGCGTCGTGGTTGCTGATGCTGCTGGGA
>JACCRJ010000420.1 GCA_013813615.1 Lautropia sp.
GACCTTGGCCGCTGCGCGAACAATGAGGAAATCGCAGCGTGGGACATCAGCACTCCCCCGAGCGGCCCCGGCACATGCCACCCGGCAGCGGCAGCGTCGAGCAGGGCGCAGCGGTTTAGGTCGCGAAAATGCGACAGGACGCGGGGATGCGCTGCGTGATCTGCGCGACTGGGACGGTCGCTTCGATCCTCCGGTGTCCTTGCACGAACGAGACAATCGCCACGCCCGCCGGTCGGCAGATCATGACCGAGCAACTCTCTCTCTGGTTGCCTTCTCCTTGGCGCCGGCTAACCTTTGCATAGTCTTCCGGCCTTTGGAACACACGAACATGCTCCAAGGAATGTCAGGCCTGCCTGGTGTGCTTGGTGCTGACCGGCACCAAAGGATAATTCTTTGGACGATGTCGCGCGAATGGAGAGCCTCAGGCAGGCTCTTGCTAGCGCTGAGCGAGGTCAATGATGCCCCTTCCTAAGAACCCCGACCGATCAGTAGCTATAGGTATTCAAGGTGTTCTCGAATCCCTGGCTGGTGCAGTTCAAGCTGGGCCACGGCCCAACGCCAGTGAGCGAAGCCCTGCGCTTCGATCGCGCACGCAGGGTGCTCAACGACTCGATGGAAGCGGGGAGTGGCGACGGGGCTTCAGTGACCACAAAAGCACCACTACGCGTGAACGACATGCAAAGCTGTTGAAGCGCTTCTGGACCAGCGCATCCGGCTATTGGCGGGCACCGAATGCCGGCCTTGCAAGGGCGTTGACCGGGCTCCTGCTGTCGATCGCGCTGTTGCAGTTGCTGGTTCAGTATTCGCTGAACCTGTGGAACCGGGGCTTCTTCGACGCGATCGGCCGCAGAGACGGCGTGGCCTTACTCGAACAGACCCTGCTGTTCGTGCCTTTGGCGGCTAGTTCGGTGGCGCTGGCCGTCGCAGCCGTATGGGGACGGATGACGATGCAACGCCGTTGGCGTGCCTGGCTGAGCGAATACGTTCTGCACCGATGGATGACAGACGATCGCTGGAAGCGACTGCAGTTCGTCGATGGAGAGCACGAGAATCCCGAATTCCGGATTGCCGAGGACGTGCGGATCGCAACCGACGCGCCGGTCGACCTGGCGGTCGGATTCCTGACGTCGCTGCTGACTGCGGTGACGTTCATCCATGTGTTGTGGACCGTTGGCGGTTCGATGAGCTTTGAGCTCGAGGGTGGTCTGCTGATCGTGCCCGGATACCTTGTCGTCGGCGCCCTCGCCTATTCAGTTGCCGTCAATGGCGGCATCATGCTGATCGCTCGCAAACTGACGGCGGTAATCGAGTCCAGGAATCGCACCGAAGCGCGCCTTCGCGCAGCGGCGGGGCGTCTGCGCGAGTCGGCCGAGGGCCCAGCCGCGGTGACAAGCGACTCCGCGGTTCAGCGACGAGGCATCACAGAGGCGTTGCACCAGGTCATATCGGCCTGGCGGGCGCTGTGCAACCAGCTGATGCGTGTCACCATTGTTTCAAGCGCCAACAGCCTGCTCGCGCCCGTGGTCGGTCTTGCGCTGGCCGTGCCTCAATACCTGGCAGGGGAACTGAGCCTGGGGGAACTCGCACAGGCGAGCGCCGCTTTCGTGCTCGTGTCGGGGGCGTTCAACTGGATCAGCGACAACTATCCACGACTGGCCGACTGGACGAGTTCGGCGCACCGGGTGGCGCACCTGCTCCTGTCCCTCGACCAGGTCGACCGGGATCGCGGACAGCCTGTCGCTCCGGTCGGATCTTCGAATGAGAGAGGATCGAAAGCGACTCCATGAGCCGGGTCGCGAGCGGCGACTGCTTCCTGTCATCCTGCATGATGCAGCACGTCGCATAAACGGGTCTAAGCACCGGAGCATTGAGGCAGTTGTGATTGAAAATGTCTTCGAACCTCATGGCTGGTGCCCTTCTGCATCCAGCAACTCCAGCAACCCGCTCGACCTTCTCGTCCGCTGCCCCAACGCATCGACGAATGCCTGCGTGCGCCCCGTCACCAGCGTGAAAGCGCCCCGCGCCCGCGTGATCCCGGTATAAACCAGCTCCCGCGTCAGCACCCGGCTGGGCGCCTGCGGCAGCACCAGCACCGTGTGCTCGAACTCCGACCCCTGCGACTTGTGCACGGTCAAGGCGAAGGCCGTCTCGACATGCGCAAGCCGGCTGACGCCGACCGACCGGATCGACGCGCCGTCCAGGAAGTACACCCGGGCCGGCGCGTTCGTCGTTCCAGTTGTATTCATCGGCCGCAGCACGATGCCGATGTCGCCGTTGAAGACGCCGATGCCCGGATCGTTGCGGGTCACCATGACCGGGCGGCCTTCGTACCACTCGCCCCGCCGGTTGATCAGCCCTTTGGCTGCGAGGGCGCGTTCGATCGCCGAATTCAACTGCTGCGTGCCCCATTCGCCTTCGTGCACGGCGCACAGCAGCCTGAACCGTTCGAACGCCTGCAGGACCGACGCCACCCAGGCATCGAACTCCTGGAAATCAAAGAGGTCCCCTTTGAAGGGCGGGCGGTTAGGCAGCAACTTCAGGTAGCCCCCTTCGCCGCCATAGCCACCCGGCGCGCCAGGCCGCCCCTGCACCGCCAGCTTGACCGCGACCTCAGCGGATCTGGCGTCGAGCCAGATCAGTTCGCCGTCGCCATCGCCGTTGCGTTTGCCGTCCGCTTCGAGCAACGCCGTCGCACGCTCGACATCGCCCGCATTCGCGGCCAGCGCAAGCTGTCCGATCCGGTCGC
>JACCRJ010000427.1 GCA_013813615.1 Lautropia sp.
GGCCGACGTCGCGATTCGTGCCGGCTCGGAGCCCACTAGCAAGGATGTCATTCCAAGGCGCGTCTGCGGGATCGCGGTCGCGCTCTACGGCAGCCACGGCTATATCAGGAAGCACGGTGGTCCGAAAGCGCCGGAAGACCTGGCGCTACATCGGATCGTGCGGGCAGACCAGGCGAGGTCCCAACTGGCGATGGAAAAGTTCCTCGATCGCTACGTCAGTTCGACCGCCAGCGTTTACCGGAGCAACTCGATGCTGGCCCGCACCTGCGCGGTCCGGGATGGCATAGGCGTCGGCATGCTGCCGTGCTTCGTCGCGGACCTGGAACCTGAACTCGCGCGGATCGGACCGGTCCAGCCGGACGCGTCCGCTGCCCTCTGGATTCTCGTGCATGCGGACCTGCGCCGCAACGCGCTGGCGAAGCGCTTCGTCACCTTTGTGCACGAGTCGCTTTTTTCGATGCGGCGCCGCTTCGAAGGGCAGTCGTGACCGCAGGTCAAAGGTAAAGCCGCTGGATGAACATCACCGCGAAGAACACCAAGGCAGCCAGCAGGCCCCCCACGAACGTCCTCTGCGCACGCCGCAGGTACCTCCTGTCGCCCGTCCGGAAATAGGCGATGGCGAAGCCGACGACCCCAAGCCCCAGCAGAATCGCGACCACCCTGAGCAGCGCAAGCATCGAATGTAAGCAGTGGGCTGAAACGGAGCGGCCGCCCGGCTGGCGGCCTCTCAGGCCTGCAGCCAGTCCAGCGCGAAGGCAGGCGGCGCGTTGCGCCGCTGCGGGAAGGTGGCGATCTCCCAGGCGTCCTTCCTGGCCAGTACCGCCCGCACGAGCTGGTTGTTCAGCGCATGGCCCGACTTGCGGGCGTGGTAGGCACCCAGGATCGGATGGCCGATCAGGTAGAGGTCGCCGATGGCATCGAGCGCCTTGTGCTTGGCGAACTCGTCGCTGTAGCGCAGGCCGCCCCGGTTCAACACCCGGTTCTCGTCGACGACGATGGCGTTGTCCAGGCTGCCGCCGAGCGCCAGCCCGTTGGTGCGCAGGACCTCCACTTCCTCGGCCATGACGAAAGTCCGCGCCCGGGCGATCTCTTTCACATACGACGTGAAGGCGAAGTCGATCTCGATGCGCTGACCGGTGGCGTCGATGGCCGCCTGGCCGAAGTCGATCTCGAAGCTCACCTTGAAGCCGTGATGCGGCTCCAGCCGTACCCATTTGTCACCGGAGCGGATCTCCACCGGCTGCAGGATCCGCAGGAACCGCTTCGCCGCCGCCTGCTCGACGATGCCGGCGGACTGCAGAAGATAGACGAAGGATCCCGCCGATCCATCCAGTATGGGAACCTCGCCGCCGGTGATGTCGACGATCGCATTGTCGATTCCCAGGCCGGCGAGCGCGGACATCAGATGCTCGACGGTGAAGATCCTGATCTCGAGGCCGGGCCCTTCGGTTGCAGCCGACAGCGTCGATGCCAGGCGGGTGTCCGTCACATGGTCCGCCACGGCCGGTATGCTGACCGGCGGGTCCAGGTCCGTGCGCCGGAAGACGATGCCGCTGTTGACGACAGCCGGCTTGATGGTCAGCTCGACGCGCTGGCCGGAATGCAGGCCGATGCCGGTGGTCTGCACCAGCTGTTTCAGCGTCCGTTGTCTGAGCATCTGGGGCGGCCGGCAGTCGCGGGCGTGAAGCCCCGGTCAGAGCGCCTTGAGGATCGCTTCGGCGCCGCTGACTTCGAACTTGCCGGGCGCTTCGCGGTTGAGCGCCTTGACCACGCCATCTTCCACCAGCATGGCATAGCGGTCGGAGCGAACGCCCATGCCACGTGCCGTCAGGTCCAGGGTGAGCCCGCAGGCCTTGCTGAATTCGGCGCTGCCGTCGGCCATCATCCGCACTTTGCCGGCAGCTTCCTGCTCGCGTCCCCAGGCGCCCATGACGAACGCGTCGTTGACGGAAACGCACCAGATCTCGTCGACGCCCTTCGCCTTGAGCTTGCCATAGTTCTCCAGATAGCTCGGGACGTGCTTCGCGGAGCAGGTCGGGGTGTATGCGCCAGGCAGGCCGAAGATCACGATCTTCTTGCCCTTGATGAGTTCCGAGACCTTGAACGAGTTGGGTCCGAGCGAGCAACCGTTTCCTTCGACGTCGTAGAACTCGTTGAGCGTCGCGTCGGGAAGTTTGTCACCTGGCTTGATCGTCATGTTTTGCCCTGTTTGGAAGTGGTTCGATCGGATTCAAATCGGGGGCCATGGGTCTGCCGAAACTGCAGGCGTTGCACCTGCAGCCCGGCATGCGCACGAGTTCTTCCGGAATGCTCGAGAGTGGCCCACATTCTATTCCCGCAGGCGGAAACCCTCCGGATGCCCCTGAAAATCCAAGAGCATCCAGAAGGACGGGTTGACCGGAAGGCCAGCGGTCAACCCCTCCG
>JACCRJ010000457.1 GCA_013813615.1 Lautropia sp.
GGTCTACAACACCAGAGGCCCGATCCGCGCGCAGCCGTGGTCACCGTTCATCGCGGGCAACGAGTCGAAGCAGAGCATCTGACCGGCTGCGTCCGGCCGGCGGGCTGAAGGTGCAGAAGGGCCGCCCGCTCGCGCGGCCGGCCGCGGTGCGCGCCGCCGCGGTGCTGTTCGACGTCCCAGGCGCAGCCGGCTTGCCGGCACCCATACGAGTCCGATGATGCTTCGATTGTTGATCGGCCTGCTGCTGCCTTTCATGCTGGTGGCCGCCTCGGCCCCGGCGCGGGCACAGTCCGCGGTCGACGAAGCGTTCAAGCTGCTGGCCGGCGGTGGTTCCCCTGAACGCGATCAGGCGATCGGGCTGCTCGCGAAACAAGCCGACGAGCAATCGGCCGTCATTCTGCGCGCGCTGGCGGACGATGCACTGGCCGTTTCCGACGACGGCAGCGCCGGCTTTCTGGTGGGAGCGGACCAATGGCGCGATGCGCGCACCGGCGCGCCGGCGGCCAAGCCGGACCCGGCGCCCTCGACGGTCGCAGTCAACAACCGGGTGCGCAACCTCATCGCGGCCGCACTCGCTTCGCTGCGGCTTTTCTCCAGCAACCGCGACCAGCGGCTCGTCGCCGCGCGCGAACTGCAGCAGCGGCCGGATCAGGCACTCTTGCCGCGGCTGCAGGAGGCGCTGGAGAAGGAGCGTGACGGCGAAGTGCGCCAGGAACTGGTCGCGGCAGCGGCGCTGGTCCAGATCGACTCGACCGACCCGCAGGTCCGCCTTGCGGCGCTCGACTCGTTTGCCCGCAGCGCCCGGCGAGACGTGATGAACAGGCTCGAGCGCCTCATCGGTACCAACACCGACGGCAGCTTCGTCGAGCCGGATCAGAAGGTGCGCGCTGCGGCACGGCTCGCGCTGGACTCCGTCGAGCGGCGGCTCACCATCAACGAGTATCTCGGCCGCGTCTTCGCCGGCCTCTCGCTGGGCAGCATCCTGATGCTGGCCGCCATGGGACTCGCCATCACCTACGGGCTGCTGGGCGTGATCAACATGGCACACGGCGAGATGATCATGATCGGCGCCTACTCCACCTATGCGACTCAGTCGGTGGTCCGCCAGGTGGCGCCCGGATTCTTCGGCTGGTATCCGGTGATCGCACTGCCGGTGGCATTCCTCGTCTGCGCACTGGTCGGCATCCTGATCGAGCGGCTGGTTATCCGCTTCCTCTATGGCCGGCCGCTGGAGACGCTGCTGGCCACCTGGGGCATCAGCCTGATCCTCATCCAGACGATCCGGCAGATCTTCGGCCCGCAGAACGTCGGCATCGAGAACCCGAGTTGGATGTCCGGCGGTGTCGCCTTCAGCAGCCTGGTGCTGCCCTACAACCGGATCGTGATCATCGTCTTCGCGTTGATGGTGCTGCTGGCGGTCGGGCTGGTGCTGTCGCGGACCCGGCTGGGCCTGTTCGTGCGCGGGGTGACCCAGAACCGGCCGATGGCAGGTGCGATCGGCGTGCCCACCGGAAAAGTCGACATGCTTGCCTTCGGCCTCGGCTCGGGCATCGCCGGGCTGGCCGGGGTGGCGCTATCGCAGATCGGCAACGTCGGGCCGGAGCTGGGCCAGTCCTACATCATCGACTCGTTCATCGTCGTGGTGGCGGGTGGTGTGGGGCAGCTCACCGGCGCAGTCGTGGCCGGCTTCGGGTTGGGCGTGCTGTCCAAGTTCATCGAGCCGTCGATGGGCGCGGTCATCAGCAAGATCCTGATCCTGGTGCTGGTCATCGCGTTCATTCAGCGTCGCCCGCAAGGCCTGTTCGCGCTGCGAGAGCGCTCGCTGGAGACCTGACGTGCTGACCCCGCCCCGTGCCCGCCTGTTCTCGCCGCTGCAGTGGAGCTTCATCCTCGCGGCTTTCCTGGTCGCCGGCATCCTGGTGCCGTTGCTCCATGCGCTGCTGCCGCACGGCTCGCCGCTGTGGCCCGACAGCTATGCCGTGACCCTGCTCGGCAAGTTCATCTGCTACGCGATGGTCGCGGTGGCGATGGACCTCATCTGGGGCTACACCGGCATCCTCAGCCTGGGACAGACGCTGTTCTTCGCGCTGGGCGGCTATGCCTTCGGTATGTACCTGATGAGGGGCATCGGGCGGGAGGGCCAGTACCAGAGCCATCTGCCGGACTTCATGGTTTTCCTCGACTGGAAGGAGTTTCCGCTGCACTGGGTCGGCACCGATCATTTCCTGTGGGCGGCCTTCCTGGTGGTGGCGGTGCCCGGCCTGCTGGCGCTGGTGTTCGGCTACTTCGCCTTCCGCTCGCGCATCAAAGGCGTGTACTTCTCGATCATCACACAGGCGATGACGTTCGCCTTCATGCTGCTGTTCTTTCGCAACGAGACCGGCTTCGGCGGCAACAACGGATTCACCGACTTCAAGACCCTTCTCGGTTTTCGCATCACCGATCCGGCAACCAAGGCGGTGATCCTCGCCGTCGCCGCATCGGCGCTGCTGGCTGTCCTCGTCTTCGCGCGTTACCTGGTTGCGAGCAAGTTCGGGCGCGTACTGCAGGCGATCCGCGATTCGGAGTCCCGCCTGCGTTTCTGCGGCTACGACACGCTCGGCTACAAGCTCGGCATCTGGACGCTCGCCGCCGTGATCAGCGGTGTCGCGGGCGCCCTCTACGTGCCCGTCGTCGGGATCATCAACCCATCGGAGATGTCCCCGGCCAGTTCCATCGAGGTCGCCATCTGGACCGCCGTCGGCGGCCGCGGCACCCTGCTGGGGCCGATCATGGGCGCCTTCCTGGTCAATGGCGCCAAGAGCTTCTTCACGGTCGCGTTCCCGGAGTACTGGCTGTTCTTCCTCGGCCTGCTGTTCGTCCTGGTGACGATGTTCCTGCCGCAGGGGATCTACGGCATCCTGGCGGGCCGCTGGCGCAGCAAGGGCCCGGCGGCTGCCGGCGTTTCGACCGGCGGAGCCGGGTCGGTTCCGGTTCCTGCGCCGGGATCCGGGGCGAGTGCCGGCGCCGGCAAGGAGGGTTCGAAGGCTGGCGTCGGCGCGGTGGGCGTCGCGGTCGATCCGGGCCTTGCTGCGGAGGGCGGCAGATGAACGCGGCCATGAATAGCGTGATCGCGCAACCGCGCGGGCTCGACGAGGCGGGCGGGCGCGCAGGCGAAGGCGCGCAGGCGATGCTGGGTCATCTCGCCACCGGTGGCGTCGACGTCAGCCATGGACCCATCCTCTACCTCGAAGGCGTCACCGTCTCGTTCGACGGCTTCAAGGCGCTGAACAACCTGTCCATTGCGGTGGACGACGGCGAATTGCGCTGCATCATCGGCCCGAACGGCGCCGGCAAGACGACAATGATGGAT
>JACCRJ010000518.1 GCA_013813615.1 Lautropia sp.
CTGCCGCACGGCCGGCCGGTGCGGATCGAGGCCGGCAGCCAGCTGAGGTTCGGCGCGCGGCTTGCCGGGGCGCGCGCCTACCTCGCGGTCGCGGGCGGCTTCGACGTGCCGCTCGTCATGGGCAGCCGCAGCACCTATGCGCGCGGCGGCTTCGGCGGCTTCGAAGGGCGGGCCCTTCGCAAGGACGACGTCCTGGCTGTCCGCGGCCTTGCGGAACCTGCCGGCCCCATCCTTGCCGGCGCGGCGCAGCCGCCTCTTCACGATCCGCCGGCGCAGTCGAAGCCCCCCGAAGCCCTCTCGATCCTGCCCTCGCCGATCATCGTGCCCCCCGTGCGGATCGACCCGGTGCAGACGATCAGGATCATCGCCGGGCGGCATTGGGACGTCTTCACTCCGCAGGCGCGGCGGCTGCTGCTCGACGCCGAGTTCCGCATCGGCGCGGCATCTGACCGCATGGGCTACCGGCTGCAAGGGCCGGTGCTGACCCGCGCACGGCAGATCGAGATGATTTCGGAAGCTGTCACCTTCGGCACGATCCAGGTTCCGCCCGACGGCCTGCCGATCGTCCTGATGGCGGACCGGCAGACCACCGGCGGCTACCCGAAGATCGCCAGTGTGGCGAGCGTCGACCTGCGGGTGCTGGCACAGATGGCGGCGCCGCAGTCGCTGCGCTTCGAGCTGATCTCGCTCGCGGACGCGCAGCGGATCTATCTCGCGCGCGAACGCGAGTACAGTCATGTCAGACAGGTACTGGAGAGCCAGTCGAAATGAAACCGCGGATCGACCTCAACTGCGACATGGGCGAAGGCTTCGGCCCGTGGAAGATGGGCGACGACGTCGCGATCCTCGACCACGTCACCTCCGCCAACATCGCCTGCGGCTTTCATGCGGGTGACCCGCTCACCATGCAGCGGGTCGTCAAGGCGGCGCTGGAGAAAGGCGTGAAGGTGGGCGCGCACCCCGGTTTCCCGGACCTGGTCGGCTTCGGCCGGCGCAACCTGCAGGTCTCCGCCGCCGAGGCCTATGCCATGGTCGTGTACCAGGTGGGTGCGCTTGCGGGTGTGGCTGCCGCGCAGGGCGGGCGGCTCAGCCATGTGAAGGCGCACGGCGCGCTCTACAACATGGCCGCCAGGGATCGCGCGCTGGCCGAGGCGATCGCACGGGCCGTCCACGATGTCGATCCCGGGCTGATGCTGTTCGGCCTGGCCGGCAGCGAGATGATCGGTGCGGCCGAGCGGCTCGGACTGCGCTGCGCTTCGGAGGTCTTCGGCGACCGCACTTACCAGGACGACGGTTCGCTCTCGCCGCGCAGCCTGCCCGGCGCCATGATCGAGGATGCGGACGTGGCGGCCGCACAGGTGAAGCGGATGGTGAGCGAGGGCCGGGTGCGTTCGCTGGGCGCAACGGACGTGGCGGTGCGGGCGGACACCTTGTGTGTGCATGGCGACCAGCCCGGGGCGCTGACATTCGTCAGGCGGATCCGCGCCGAACTGGCCGCGGCCGGCATTGAAGTGCGGGCGCCGGGGTCCTGAACGGAGCTGGCCTTCGGTTGCTGCACCGGTCCAACCCCGCTACCCGGCTTGACGGTGCTGCTGATCGAGCAGAATTCCCAGCTGACCGGCGCGGTCGCTGACCGGGTCTACATCATGGCCGCCGGGAAGATCCATTACCACGACACGCCTGCCAACCTGCTGCGCAATCCGGATGTGCTGGAAACCTTCCTGAGCGCTTGAAGGACCCCGCCAATCGTTTGCTGGAGAAACCATGAAAACAGCCACGCTCGCCTTCGATAACCTTCCTGAAACCATCGAGGACGTCGACGCGCTGGAAGACCTGCTGTCGACGCCGACCGCGGCGCTGGTCGATGACTTGGCCAGGCTCGACGGAGACATCATGTTCCTCGGCGTGGCGGGAAAGATCGGCCTCACCATTTCGCGGATGGCGAAGCGGGCCGCGCCCGGCAAGCGGATCATCGGCGTGGCGCGGTTCTCCGAAGCGGGCGTCAAGGAGAAGCTGGAGTCCTGGGGCATCGAGACGATCGGCTGCGACCTGCTGGATCCGGAAGCCCTTGCCGCGCTGCCGAAAGTCGCGAATCTGGTGTACATGGCCGGCAAGAAGTTCGGCACGGAGGAAGACCCGTCCTTCGCCTGGGCGATGAACACCTTCGTGCCTGCGATGGTGGCACGGGAGTTCAGGGAGTCGAGGATCGTCGCCTTTTCCACCCTCTGCGTCTATCCGTTCGGCTCGGTGCTGACCAACGGCTGGGACGAGTCGGTGGAGCCGCAGCCGCTGGGCGACTATGCCAATTCCTGCGTGGGCCGGGAACGCGCGTTCCAATACGGCTCGAGACGTTACGGAACCGAAGGTCGCCTCATCCGGCTCAACTATGCCATCGACATGCGCTATGGCGTCCTGCTCGACATCGCCCGCTGGGTCAACCAGGAGCAGCCCATTCCGATCGCCACCGGGCATGCCAGTGTCATCTGGCAGGGGGACTCCAACGCGCAGATCCTGCGGTCCCTCCTGCACTGTCAATCGCCGACCGCGCCGCTCAATATCGGCGGTCCCCAGCAGGCGAGCGTGCGCGCAATCGCCGAGGAGTTCGGCAAGGCGTTCGGCAAGCGTCCCCGCTACGAGGGGGTGGAACAGGAGTACGCCTGGGTCAACAGCACCTTCGCCGCGCAGCGCCTGTTCGGGAACCCGGTGGTGCCCCTGGCGACCATGATCGACTGGGTGGCCGGCTGGGTGAAGCGGGATATGCCGATCCATCACAAGCCGACCGGTTATGAAGTCCGCAACGGCCAGTTTTGAGGACTCAGCGATGAAAGGGGACGAGCTGGAATCGGACAAGCTGGGGCTGATGGCGTTCTGGTCGGATATCGATCCGGCCTATGCGGCGCGCTTCCGGCAATGGCATAACTGCGAGCACATCCCGGAGCGGGTGGCCATCCGTGGCTTCAGAACCGGCCAGCGCTATCGCTGTGTGGGCCCCGGACGCAAGTTCCTGATGTTCTACGAAACGGATTCGCCCGAGGTGCTGCAAAGCGAGGCCTATCTGGCAGCCTTGAACAGCCCGACACCCTGGACGCTCGAATCGTTGCAACATTTCAAGAATCCGCTGCGAAATCTCTACCGGAAGCTGAGCGACCGCGGTGCCCGCAGCGAGTCGGCCACGCCTTACCTGATCTGCGTCCGCTTCGACCTGGCGCCCGGCACCGCTGATGCGGGCACCGGGGCGGCGCTGTCGGACATCGGCGCCGCCCTGGGCACCGCAAGCACCCGCCGCACCCGGCTGTTCCAGCTCAACGAAGCGGCGACGAAGATCGCCACCCGGGAGCGGACGATTTACGGCGAGCAACCCGACAGCCAGCAGTTCCTGGTGTTCCTGGACGAGCCGGAGATGGTCGACGAGCGGGCGCTTGCAGCATTGCAGTCCCGCGCAGGGTCGACCGCTGCGAGCCAACTCGATGTCCAGCGTTACTGGCTGGAGTTTTTCCTGAACTCGCCGTGGTCCGCCCCGTCGGCGCGGTCGGCCCAGGGGCCCGGATGATACGGGCTGTCCCGCCACCCATCGATGCCGCTCTCTGCCGGAGGAAACCTTGGCCCAACCGATTATCGACCAACCTGTCGTCGACAGCCATCACCACATCTGGCGACTGAAGGAGACGCCGTGGCTGCAGGGGCCCAGCGTGCCCCGCATCTTCGGCGACTACGAGCCGCTGCGCCGCGACTACAGCATCACCGACTACATGGCCGAAGCCGTCCCGTGCGGCGTGGCGAAGTCGGTCTACGTCCAGGTCAATGTCGGCCCGGGCAAGGAGGTCGAAGAGGTGCAGTGGGTGCAATCCGCCGCCGACCAGCACGGTTTCCCCCATGCGATCACTGCCTTTGCCGACCTGTCGGCGCCAGGCGTCGGCGAGGTGATCGACCGCGAAATGGCGTGCGGCAACGTGCGAGCGATCCGGCAGCAGATGCATTGGCACGAGAAGGTCCAGAACCGCTTCGCGGCCGCGCCCGACATCATCGCCGGTGCGAACTGGCGTCGCGGCCTGAAGGAAGTCGGCAGCCGCGGCCTGATGTTCGAGTTGCAGGTCTTCCCGTCACAGATGGTCCATGCCATCCAGCTTGTCCGCGATTTTCCGGACATCACCTTCATTCTGATCCATGCCGGCATGCTTGAAGACCGCAGCGAGTCCGGATGGGCGTTCTGGGCAGAAGGCGTGCGCGAGATGGCCGATTGCCCGAACGTCATCGTCAAGCTCACCGGCTTCGGCACCTTCGAGCGCAGATGTTCCGAGGCCCTGTGGGCCCCGGTCGTCCGCCAGACAGTCGATCTCTTCGGCCCGTCGCGCTGCCTGTTCGGAAGCAACTTTCCGGTCGAGAAACTTTGGACGACGTATCCGCAGTTGCTGGCGGTGATGCGAGGCTGTCTGTCGGTTTATTCGCAAGCCGAACAGCGCGAGATCTTCCACGATGTGGCCGTGAGGTCCTACAAGCTGGAAGCAGGCTAGGGAGCTTGCCCAACCCCGACAGGCTACTAAGAAGCCCTACGTTGCATGAGCCATAGGGTCGACGTTGCAGCCGAGATCGGCCAGTCGTTTGAGGAGTCGTTTTATGGTTCAGGTCTTGTCATGGTGATCGAAGTGATCCGAGCCGAGGTCGATGTATTCGACGCCGTCGCGCAGGATAAAGTAGGCGGCGGTGAGCATCGAAGCGGCCACGGCGAGGATGGCTTTCTTGGCGCCGCGCCGGGCCTTGATACGCAGGAACTGAGCGCGCAGGTACCGGTCTTGACCCGAACAGCCGCCCAGGCGGCGGTCACCAAGGCGGTTTTGAGCCAGGTGCCGCTCTTGCGTACGCGCGTCGAGCGGCGCTTGCCGGCGCTCTCGTCGTTACGAGGGCACAACCCGGCCCAGGAGATGAGATGGCCGGCGTCGGGAAAGCGCGTCATGTCCACGCCGATCTCCGCCACCATCACCCGTGCGGTGAGGTCACTGACGCCCGGTATCGTCGTCAGCAGGCGGGCGCGCTCGCGGATCGGCGTGAGCGCTTTTCCCACGCGCGCGTCCAGTTCGGCGAGCGTATTTCTCAAGGCGTTGATCACGTCCAGATGCATTTTCAGCATCCCGCGATGGTGCTCGGTGATGCGCCCGCGCAGCGCCTCGCGCAACTCGGCGGTCTTGTTTCGGGCGGTACCGAGGGCGAGTTGGGCCAGTTTGTCGGGGTTGGTTTCCCCGGCCACGATCGCTTCGAGCATGGCGCGGCCGCTGCCACCCAGTACGTCCGAGAGCACGCTGCCAAGCTTCAGGTTCGCGTTCTCAAGCACTTTCTGGATCCGAAGACTGTGCTGCGAGATCTCCCGCACGAGCTGTTTGCGGGTGCGGGTGAGATCGCGCAACTCCTGGATCGCCGCGGGCGGCACGAAGCTCGAACGGATCAGCCCATGGGCGAGCAGATCCGCAATCCACATCGCGGCGTTCACATCGGTCTTGCGCCCGGGCACGTTGCGGATATGGGCGGCATTGGCCAACACCAGCTCGAACTCGTCCTCGAGGATGTGTCACACCGGTTTCCAGTAAACCCCGGTAGCTTCCATCGCCACGTGGGTGCAGTCGTGCGAAGCCAGCCATTCGGCCAACTCCAGCTCCCCAGTGGTGCTGGCGAAGCTGCGAACCTCTTGATGAGCCGGCGCCGAGACGCAGCGTACACAGGCCACGATCGTGTCCTTGTGCACGTCCAGCCCGGCACAGCGCGGATAGAGCACTTGCATAAGGCCTCCTGTCATAGTC
>JACCRJ010000520.1 GCA_013813615.1 Lautropia sp.
AGGTGAAGCGCTGGGGAGAACTGGTGCGGGATTCCGGTGCTACCGCGGACTGACTCGGCCTGACGCGGCTTATACCTGACTGGTAATCGACGCGGCTGCCGCATCGCATGAGACTCGTGTTCCCGACATCAACGAAGGAACACGGCCATGCAATTCATCACCCCCTCAGGCCTCCTGAAGAAAGCGCTGGCTGCCGACGCGGTCGCCAGCGGCGCGTTGGCCATACTGCAACTCGCAATGCCGGATGCGTTGGGCAGGCAGCTGCTGCTCCCCCGTGCGCTGCTCTTCGAAACCGGCGTCTTCCTGGTGTTCTATACGGTGTTGCTGGTGGTCCTCGCACGCAGCCCGCGGGTGTGGGCCGGCCTGATCACCTTCGTCGTGATCGGCAACGTCGGCTGGGCGATCGGCTGCGCCTGGCTGCCGACTGCCGGCAACCCTCAGCCGAGCGCGCTGGGCGTTGCATACCTGGCGATGCAGGCGGCAGCGGTGCTGGTGTTTGCAACGCTCGAGTACCGTGGTTTGCGCAGCTCGGTCGCGCACCCCGGCTTCGCTACTTCAAGTGCACCGTAACCAGCACCTTCATCGCAACGCCGGGCGGAAGTTGCGCCACGATGCGCAGCCAGTTGCCGAAGTGGGCCACCCGCGCACAGGTGTCCCTTTCGGTCGTCTCGGGCAAAGGAAAGCTGCTGCCTTCGTCGATCCAGCGCATGCCGTCGGCGGACATCTGGACGCGGACATCGGGCAGCGAGGCGTCGTCGTCCCCGTCGGTTGCTTCGGCTGCGTCGGCTGCGCGCTCGATCCCGAGCGCCCGCACGAAGATGACGGCCTCGGTGGCCCAGCCCGCCTCGTAGGGTTCGGTCGCAGCGACGCCGCTCCAGCGCTCGTTGCGCGCGACGACGGCAGTGTGATTTTCCCGGATCATGTCGGCTCCGCTGATCAGAAATCGCCGGACAGGCAGACGCTGTCCAGGAAGAGGAATGCCCGCTTGTCGACGTCCGTCTCCACGAAGAAGCAGAGGTTCAACATGCACCAGAGATTGCGCATCGCCGGTATCCTGATCGACTCGAAGCCGGAAAGGTCGAAATGCCGGTCGTTGCAGCGAAACGCGGTCGCTCGCATCGTCGCGAGGTCGAAGTCCAGGCAGGCATAGTGCCAGTTCACCTTGGTCGGAATCTCGTTGTAGCAGAGCTTCTGATGCCCCCCGGGCAGATCCTCCCAGTCCTCCGGCGAGAGGTGGTAGTGGCTTACGGTCTTGGCGTCTGAACCGATCGGGTGGAAGGACTTGGTGCGGCGCTTGAACTGCCACTTCTGCAGGTGCTCGCCGTCCAGCGCATTCAGGAAGCGCAGATGGGGCATCACGCGGTCGGCGGCGCCGCCCTCGTCCTGGTCGCCGCCCTGCAGGTCGTACAGGAACCCGATCGACCTGACGTCGGTCTCGGAAAGCCGCATCTCGCTCGCCTCCGGTTTGAACGTGAAGTAGAACTCGACGCGGATCGGCCCGCGTTCGCGGAACGTCAGCCGCTTGAGCGTCACGTTCTGCGCACCCGTGCGCGGCCGGGTTGCCAGCTTCAGCGCATAGCTGCCGTCGACCGACCCGTGGCTGCCGAAGTCCCAGGTCGGCAGGGTCGACAGCATCGCCTGGGTGTGCTGCGCGTAACCGGGCAGCATCGCGTCGAGCGAATGCTCGTAGTTTCCGACCAGCTGGGTCCAGCCGCAATAGCCGCGGTCGAAGTCGTCGAACGCGATGATCCTGCGCAGCGGGTCGAACCGGGAGAGCTTGGGATCGGCCAGTCTCAGGGCCTGCAGCAGGTCGGCATTCATCGGGAGCGCTCCGCGGGGGTCATGTGGTTGTCGGGTCGGGCACAGGTGGGGACCGGCAGGTCAGCCCTTGGTCGCGCCGGCAGTCAGGCCTTCGACCAGGTGGCGCTGGGCGAGCACCACGAACGCGAGCACCGGCAGCAGGTGCAGCGAGGCGGCCGCGAAGAGGACGCCCCAGTCCACGCCGTCGACGGCACCGGTCATTTCGGCCAGGACCAGCGGCGCGGTCTTCGCCGCCTTGGTGGTGAAGATGAAGGCGAACAGGAACTCGTTCCAGGCGAACACCATCACGAATACCGCCACGGCCACCATGCCCTGCGCGGCGAGCGGCAGCATGATCCGCCCGATCAGCTGCGCGTGGCTCGCGCCGTCCACCAGCGCGGCCTCGTCGATCTCCACCGGAATCTGGTCCATGAAGGTGCGCATGACCATCGTGCCGAGCGACACGAAGAAGGTCGCGTAGAGCAGGATCAGGATCAGGTGCGTGTCGTTGAGGCGAAGCCAGTTCACGATCGGGAACAGCGGCAAGGTCGTCACGATCGGTGGAATCAGCCGCAGGGACACGAGGCTCAGGGCGGACAGCGACATCGCGCGCGTGCGCAGCCGCGAATAGGCGTAGCCGGCCAGGGCGCTGGCCAGCACCGCCAGCGCGGTCGTGAAGAGGGTGACGATGCCGCTGTTGGCCATGCCGGCGAAGAAGTCCGGCCACTGGGCGAACAGCGCGCGGTAGCTGTCGAGAGAAGGTGTGAAGCGCCAGGCGGCAGCCGGATCGAAGATATCCCGCGGTGGCCGCAGCGACGCGAGCACCATCAGCACGATCGGGCCGAGCGACCAGGCGACGGCCAGGGCCACGACGAGAGCCTTGAACAGGCGCCAGCCGACGGGCACCCGCACGCCTGCCAGGGCGCTCATCCGGTCTCCTCGGATCGGGGCGAGAACATCTCGCGGTAGACGCGGCGCAGGTAGACGAGCGCCACCAGCGCCGAGACGAGCACCATGATCCAGCCGGTTGCCGTCGCCACCCCGAAGCGGTTGTAGCGGAACGCTTCCACATAGAGATAGAGGGCGACGACTTCCGTGGAACGCGCCGGGCCACCCTGGGTCATCAGCCACACCTCCGAGAACAGCCGGAACGCGAATATGTAGCGGAACAGCATGGCGACCGCGATGGCGGGCTTCAGCAACGGCAGCGTGATCCGCCGCAGTTGCTGCCAGGGCGTCGCGCCGTCGACGCGGGCTGCCTCGTAGACCTCGCCCGGCAGTGCCAGGCGGGCGGCGTACAGGATCACGAACGTGAACGGCAGGTGAAGCCAGATCGAGATCAGCGCGATCACGCCCAGGCCGTGCCAGGGGTTGACCCCCCATTCGATCGGGCCGAGGCCGAACGCCGCGAGAAGCTTCGTCAGCGAGCCGATTTCCGGATCCACGAGGTAGCGCCAGATCACCACCGCGCCGACCTCGCTGACCGCGTATGGGGCGAGCATCACGGCCATCAGCACCGGTTTCCACGGCACGCCGTCGGCGAAGAGGAGCGCGATCATCAGCCCGATCAGCATCTCGACATGCACGACGACGGCGACCACGATCAGGGTGTTGAGCAGCGCCCGCCAGAAGTACCGGTCCGACAGCACCGCCGCATAGTTGGCTGCGCCCACGTAGGTGGCGGATTGCCCGAAACTCGACTGGTGCAGCGACAGCCAGAACACGTAGCAGGCGGGCAGCACGAGCAGCGCCACGATCAGCAGCCAGGTCGGCATGAGCATCAGCACGGCGCCCCGGGTGCCGAGCAACGGGCTGGCGCCGCGGCCGGAAGGCCCGCCGCGGCGCGATCCGGTCATTGCCGTCATTGCCGTCATCGCGGGGGGCCGATGCGCAGTGCCGCCAGCCGATCGAGGTCGACCTCGACGCCAAGCCCCGGGCCGTCCGGCACCGGCAGCTCGCCGTCGACCAGCAGGCTCGCCTCGCCCACCGGCGTCGTGGTCAGCGACTGGCGCAGCGGGTTCTCGCAGACCATGCATTCGAAGGTCCAGAACGCTTCCGCGGCAGCCGCCAGCTGCAGGCTTGCGGCAACGCAGAGCGCGCCGGACCAGCCGACGTGCGGGGCGTAGCGCACCCGATGCAGCGCCGCGAGCTCCGCGATGCGCCAGGTCTCGCTGATGCCCCCCGCGCGCGCGACGTCCGGCTGCACCAGGCCGATACTGCGGTCGGCGAGCGACTGGAGCGCGTCGCCGGCCGTGAAGTCGCTCTCCCCGGCCGCGAGCCGGATCGGGACCGCACGCGCAAGACGCCGATAGCCTTCGCGGTCCTCCGGCGCGATCGGCTCCTCGAAGAATGCATACCCGAGATCGGCCAGCGCCCGGCCGACGACGATCGCGTCGTCCAGGTCGTAGGCCCAGTTGGCGTCGACCCCAAGCAAAATCGAGTCGCCGGCCAGCTCGCGCACCAGTCGCGCGCGCCGGATCGCGTCGCCGACCGGCCGGCCGAGCTTGACCTTGATCTGCCAAAAGCCGGCGCCCACGGCTGAAGCCACTTCACCGCGCACGGTCTCGTCATCGAGCCAGTTGATCGACGAGGCGTAGGCGGCGACGCGCTGCCGCCCGACGCCGCCGAGCAACTTCGCGACCGGCAGGCCGGCGATGCGGCCGGCGAGGTCCCATAGCGCGATGTCGATGCCGGCAATCGCCTCGATCAGCATTCCACCGATGCGACCAGTCAGCGGCGAGCGCATCCGGTTCCACAGCCGGCGGCGGTCGAGCGGGTCTTCGCCGACCAGCAGCGGCGCGAGGACTTCATCGATGAACGCGGCAT
>JACCRJ010000525.1 GCA_013813615.1 Lautropia sp.
GCGCTCTTCCTCGGAGGGCTCGCCAAAGGTCCCTTCCTGAAAGAGTTCGAGCCGGATTTCTACTTCGACGACCAGACCGGCCACTGCGAATCGGCGTCGCTGGCCGGGCCGACGGGGCATGTGATCAGTGGCATCCGGAACGCGCTCGTCGCCTCGGAGCGCTTGGAATGACGGGCTGCGCGCCGCTGGCGGGCCGGACCCGGGTTGGCGTGCGGGGCACGCCCAGGAGTCTGAACCTCGCGAGGAGCAATGTGACCCCTGCCTCGCGGCGGCTATGACTGGCGGCCTTCGGCCCTCGCCGGCGGACCGGCCGCGGACAGCGCCGCGATCAGGACCTCCGGCTCCACTGGCTTGACCAGGTGCAGGGCAAATCCCGCGTGCGTGGATGCCTGGCGATCCTCGCGCTGACCATACCCGCTGAGCGCGATCAACACCGGTGTTCCGGGCCCCGCTTCACGAATCGAGGCGGCCAGCTCGTAACCGCTCATGTCGGGCAAACCGATGTCCAGGACTGCTATGTCGAAGCGCTCCCGTTCCATCAAGGCCAGCGCTTCGCCTGCCGTGTAGGCGCACCGCGCCCGGAAGCCGGCGCCGTTCAGTAGCGCTGAGAGCGTTTCCGCCGCGTCGGCGTTGTCGTCCACGATCAGCACGGCGAGCACCTCGCCCTGCCGCTGCACCGTCGCCTTTTCCTGCACGGGCGAGACTTCTCGCTCCGGCGCGGCCAAGGGGAGCTCGACCTCGAAACGGCTTCCCATGCCAAGCCCGGCACTATGCGCACTGACGCACCCGCCCTGCAACTCGACCAGGCCCTTGACCACAGCCAACCCGAGGCCCAGCCCGCCCTCGGAACGGTCCGAACCCCGCTCGGCCTGGGTGAACGGCTCGAACACGTGCTGCAACAACGTGGGGGAGATACCGATCCCCGCGTCGGTCACCGCGACGCGGGCCCGACCTTCCGACGCCCGAACTTCAATGCCGATGTTTCCGCCCAACGCGCTGTATTTGGCGGCGTTGTCCAGCAAGTTCGCGAATATCTGGGTCAGCCGCAGGGGGCTTGCCAGTACATGCAAAGGCCCCGTGCCCAAGTCCAGCGATAGCTGGTGCTTGCGGGCCTCGATCAACGGCTTCACCTGCTCGATCGCGCTGGTGATAACCGTCAGTAGGTCGACCCTCTCCTTCTCCAGGATCATGAGCCCACGGGTGACACGCGAGACGTCCAGCAGGTCGTCAAGCAGCCCGGCCATGTGGCCTACCTGCCGCGCAATGATTTTGCTGGCCCGAGCCACCCCCGGCTCGGCGCTGTCGAGCCTGTGCAGCAGCTCCGCCGCGGTTCGGATGGGCGCAAGGGGATTGCGCAATTCGTGCGCCAGCATGGCCAGAAACTCATCCTTGCGCCGGTCGGCGCGGCGCAGCTCGTCCTCGGCCTTCTTCAACGGCGATACATCGGTGTTGGTCCCGAACCATTGCACGAGGGTGCCGGTCGCATCCCGCAAAGGAGCGACCCGCGTGAAGAAAGGTCGGTAGATGCCGTCCTTGCCCAGCAGGGGAAACGTCATTTCAAAGGACTGGCCGGTGCGGATCGAATCGCCCCAGCGCTGCATGACCGCCGGCAAGCTTGCCGGGTCGTGCACCTTCTGCCAGCCCCAGCCTTCCATCTCGGCCGGGGTGGTGCCCGTGTACTCATACCACCGGTCGTTGTACCAGGTGATCCAGCCATCGGCATCGGCCATCCAGGCCAGGTTGGGAATGGTGTTGGCGAGCTGCAGGAGCCGTGCTTCACTCTCCCGCAGGGCATCGGCGGTCTTCTTGCGAAGGGTGATGTCCGCGGCGGTCCCGACCACCCGGACGGTCGACCCGTCCTCGGCCTTCTCCACCTGCCCGGTAAACTCCACCCAACGCACCTCACGGTCGATCGGGCGCTGGATGCGACCCTCGAAGGAAAACGGCATGTCTCCTTTCAAGGACTGCTCAAGGTAATGCGCAAAGGCAGGTGCATCCGCCGGAAGCAGAAGCTCGGAGATGAACCGCCTTGCGCCCACCGGGCCGTCGGCGCGAGCAATGCCAAAAATGTCGTAGGGTCGGTCGTTGTGCCAGGTCACGGAATCGGATACCGGATCCCAGGTGAACAGGCCCAGCCCGCTGGCATTGGTGGAGAGTTGGACCCTTTCATTGCTTTTCCGTAGCGCCTCCGCCGCGGCTTCGGCCTCTTGCCGCCGCGCCTTCAGCGATTCGTTGGCAATGTTGATCCTGCGATTCGCTTCCTGCAGCGATGCCAGAATCTGGTCCGTCTCAGCCAACCCGGTCGGCGCAGCATCAATGATCCTGCCCGAACCCACCGCCTGCGAGGCTTCCTTCAGGCGCTGGACCGGTTTCAATAGCCGTCTCCCGGTACCCAGAGCGGCAAGTACCGTCAGCATCAGCAGCAGTGCGGCCATGGCGCCGAACGCCATGACGACCTTGATTGGCGCGTCGGCCGTGCTCAAGGGAACGCCGATCAACATTGCCCACCCATAGCCGGGCAACTTGCTGAAGGTGGCCAGTATCGGCGCGCCGTCGATCGTCGTCGATTCGAAGATCCCCTCTCGTCGTCGAGAAAGCTGGGCCGCCAGACGATCGCTGGTCGGATTGCCGACGAAACGTTCGGGCGCCTTGTTGCGGGCCACGATCAGGCCCTTGGCATCGAGGATGGAGGCGATCCAGCCTTCGGGAAGGCGCGGGTCTTCCACGATGGACTGCAAAGCGCTGGCGAAGCCGGCCACCGACAGGTAGTAGATTGCCTTCCCTTCCCGCACCACGGGCACCTGCACGGCGAAGCTGTGTTGCTTTCCGACGGGGGCGAAGTAGAGGTTCGAGACTACCGTCGAAAATGGCCCGGCGTCCTCCCGCTCTGTGTTGAGGTTCGACTTGGGCAGGGCGGAACCGAATGGCAGGCGCGTATTGACCAGCTGCTGCCCTTCGAGGTCCTGCAGCACGACGACCTTGTCTCGGGTCGGCGCGATCCGGCTCGCATATTCATGGAATGCGCGCAAGTCGCCATGACTGAGAGCGGGTAACCCGGAAAGTGTGAGGGCAATCGCTTCGCGCCGGGCGATCTCGCGTTCGACCACCTGCGCGAGGGCGCGGGTGGTCTCCGTCAGGCCTCGCTGGAAGCTCGCCTGCTCTTCCTTGTAGGCATACAGAAGGGCCGCAACGGCTGCGATTAGCGTCGGAAGGACGGCTGTGGCAACAAGAACGACCAGCGAGCGCCGGACTGTTGAGTTTGCTCTGAGCACACTGCATTGTGCCTCCTTCGCTGCACTTGCGTTTCTCACGCCATCCTGAACCGGTGCCCTTCCTCCGGACGCCACGATATTCAGGCCAGCGGGCGAAGGGGCGGTCGCCGAAGGCGACGCAGCGCACGCGCGGCGAGCCCCGCAGGGAGATCAGCCTCCAGCCCGAAGGCTCGCCGGCGAGATCAGCACTCCGAACTGTTCGCACCAGATCACGACGCTCTGGTATCGGGCCAGATCCACCCCCTCCGGCACCTCGTAGTTCTGGCTCCCCTTGAAGGCACGCAGCCTTCCCAGATCGACGAACATTGTCTTCGCCACGTCGGTATCCGGCGTCACGTTTTGCTGGGGGACGAGGTAGACGTGGTACTTCGGTCCGGGACCCACCTCAAAACTGGCTTCCAGGTGAACCAGGTCGCGATGAACGGTGACCTCGCCCTTGCCGTAGTGGATCGGGTCCGAAGGATTGGCGTGGGTGAACGTTCCCCTTGCCACCACCTGCTTCCGGGCCGCGTCCACCTGGTCCTTGCCGACGATGTCCGCGAGGAAGATATACGGGTACAGGAATATCCCGAGCGCGAACCCGCAAGCGACGCCAAGCAGGCCGCCCACTACAAAGCTGACAAACGAGCGGAGTCTCAAGTACCTCTCCTGCGCCGGCGGGCTAGACGGCTATTGGAAACGCCTGCGCCGCCGCGCGCAAGGCATGATCGCGGATATCCGCCGGCCAGGTCGCCAGCAGCTGCGTGAACCGGTCCCTGCGGCCGGCGAACAGGGCGCGCAAGGCTTCTTCGTAACCGGGCAGGTCGCCACCGAGGGCGAGCAGAAAGCGATAGGTCACCTCCTGTGCCTGGCGCACCCGGTCGCGTCCGTCGTGGGACTTGCGCGCCTCGTCGACCAGCCTGCGCAGGGCGACCGAGGCGCCGCCGGGCTGGCGATTGAGCCACTCCCAATGCCGGGGCAGCAAGGTGACCTCTCGGGCAACGACACCGAGCTTCGGGCGACCTGCCGCCCGGGGCCCCGGGGGCGGCTGGCGCAAGTCGAGTTCGACAATGCCGCTGGTGCCGTCCTCGAACACCAGCAGCCTCGCGTCTGGATCGAGATCCTGGGCCGCCCGGATTGCGGGCAGGATCCGGTCGAGTTCGCCGCGGGCAACCAGACGGTGGCCCAGGAAGGCGCTACAGGACGCCGGTCGAG
>JACCRJ010000560.1 GCA_013813615.1 Lautropia sp.
TCCCGGGACAGAGGCGCCGCCACGAAAAGGTAATCTGCTTCGGCGAGGGCCTGGTCCAGCGACGCGCGGGAAACGTAGTCAAGCGCGAAGGGACGCGGGTCGACGCCCAGGACACGGCCGCATCCGAATCCCTGCAGCCTCTGCGCAATGGCGCTGCCGAGCTTGCCCATGCCGACGATGCCCACCGCCGCCCCGGCCAACCCGCTGCCGTAGAAGTCTGCGCGCCAGCCGCGGTGTGCCCCACTGCGGACGTGCAGGTCCGATAGCCGTACATTGCGCGCCAGCCCGATCGCCAGTCCGATCGCCAGTTCGGCGGTGGGCGCGATCAGGAGATCCGGAACGATGCTGACCCACACCCCCGCCCGCGTGCAGGCATCGACGTCGAAATTGTCGTAGCCCTTGAGGGCGCAGGCCACGATCTGCAGGTCGGGCGCCTGGGCGAGCAGATCGGCGTCGACACAGTCCGGCATGAATGCCATGATCGCGGACGCGCCGGCGATGCGCTCGGACAGTTCGGCGCGCGTCCAGGGTGCGATGGAAGCGTTGGCGACGACCTCGCCCGCCTCCTGCAGCAGGTCGAGCACTGGAGGATGCACGGGATTGGTGATGACGATACACGGGCGCATCATTTCAGCCGCTTGCGAAGGGCCGCGCCGATGCCATCGACGACGACGACGCAGGCAAGGATGGTGAGGAGGATCGCGGCGACCTGGTCGTAACGGATCAGCCGCAGCGCCGCCATCAATTCGAAGCCGATGCCGCCGGCACCGACGATTCCGAGCACCGCCGAAGCGCGAAAGTGATACTCCCAGCGGTAGATCGTGATGTCGGCCAGCTGCGGCATCACCTGCGGCAGGACGGCGTGGATGATCACCTGGAGGCGCGTTGCCCCGGCCGCGCGTGCGGCTTCCAGCGGCTTGGGGTCGACGTGCTCGATGGCCTCCGCATAGAACTTGCCGACCATGCCTACCGAGTGCAGCGCCAGTGCCAGCACCCCGGGCAGCGCACCGAAGCCGACTGCCGCCACGAACAGAATTCCCAGGATGATCTCGGGAACCGACCGCAGCAACGCCAGCAGCGTGCGCATCACGACGTAGACTCCCGGATGGGGCGACGTGTTGGGCGCGGCGAGAAGCGCCAGCGGGAGCGAAACCGCCACGGCGAGTACCGTGCCGGCGATCGACATGGCGAGCGTGTCCAGCAGCGGCTTGAGCCAGGATTGCCAGCGGGAAAAATCCGGCGGCACCATCTCGCTTGCCAGTTGCGCGATCGCAGGCGCTCCTTCGATGAACCGCTGCGTGTCGAAGAAGCCGGTGATCGCCAGCGCGATGATGCAGGCAGCGGCCACCGGCAGGAGAAGCCGCAGGCGTCGCGCCCCCTCCGAGGCGTCGGCCCGAAGGATCTCGTCGTACTTCGCTGGCGTTGCAGAAACTGTCATTTCATCCGGGCCAGATCGAGGTTGAGGACCGTCGCGGTCTCGCGCAGGACGTCATAGGCCTTGTCGTCGGTGGCGGCGAAGCTGTCGATCCGGAAGGACTTCAGCACTTCCTTGTCCTTCATGCCGAGGAAGGCGTCCCGGATCGCCTGCTTCAGCGCGGGGTTGAGGTTGCCCTGCATCGTGATCGGATAATTCGGGATCGGATCCGACAGCCCGATCTGGATCACCTTCGATGGATCGATCACGTTACGAGCCACCAGCGCCCGGTAGATGGGCTCCGAAAGTGCGCCTGCCGGAACCTGCTGTGCCTGGACGGCGCGGGCAACTGCGTCATGGGTTCCGAGATGCACCGGCTTGTAGTCCGTGTCGCCGCTGAGCCCCGTCTTCTTGAGGATGTATGCCCTCGGCGCGAGGTGACTCGAGGTGGACGCCTGATCGCCGAAGGCGAAGGGCTTGCCCCTGATATCCGCAATGTCCTTGACAGCGCCCCCTGCCGCTGCGAGCAGGATCGACCTGTAGGTCGGCATGCCTTTTTCCACGCCCACCGCAAAGGCCTCGATCTGCGGCGCGATCGATTTTGCCAGCACGTATGAAAAGGGGCCGAAATACGCGACCTCTATCCGCCCGAAGCGCATCGCTTCGATCATCGAGGAATAGTCGGTGGTAACCACGATCTCGATCTCCTTGCGCAGCGCCTGCTCGAGGTGGGCCTTCAGCGGTTGCGCATTCTGGATCAGCGTTGCGGCGTTCTCGTCGGGCAGAAGCGCCACGCGCAGGCGCGAAGGATCGCGCCCCTGCGCGGCGGCCTGCGCTGAAAGGCTGAGGGCGAGGGAAACGGCGACTGCCGCGGTAAAGGTGCGTCGGTTCATGGGGTGGTTTCCTCAGGAGGGGACTGGCGAACGGAAGGGG
>JACCRJ010000561.1 GCA_013813615.1 Lautropia sp.
CGGCAGGAGTGAACGATGCAGATTATCTTGCTTGAGAAGGTCATCAACCTTGGGCAGCTCGGCGATGTGGTCAGGGTCAAGGACGGGTATGCCCGCAACTTTTTAATCCCGGGCGGCAGGGCACGTCGCGCCACCGCAAACGCCATCAAGGAATTCGAGGCCCGCCGCGCGGAGCTGGAGAAGGCCCAGGCGGAGAGGCTGGCCGAGGCGCAGGCGCAGGGCGAGAAGCTGGCCGGTCTGACCGTCCAGCTGACCGAGAAGGCCGGCGTCGACGGCCGCCTCTTCGGCTCGGTGACCAACCTTGCTGTGGTTGAGGCCCTGCACAAGCAGGGCTTTCCGACGATCGAGAAGACGATGGTCAAGCTGCCGGACGGTCCTCTGAAGACCATCGGCGACCACAAGATCCAGGTCGGCCTGCACACCGATGTGGTGGTCGACATCACCGTTTCGGTCCTCGGCGAAACCGTTTGATCGTCAACGGCCGGCAGTGACGCCCGGCGGATAGCGCCGATGGATGAGCAGATCGCCGCGCTGCGCCTGCCTCCGCATTCGATCGAGGCGGAGCAGTCCGTCATCGGCGGCATGCTCCTCAACAACCGGGCGTGGGAGGACGTGGCTGACATCGTCAGCGACGATGACTTCTACCGCCACGACCACCGGCTCATCTGGCAGCACATCGCCCAGCTGATGCGGCAGGACCGGCCGGCGGACGTGCTGACGGTCAATGATTCCCTCAAGCTTGCCGGCAAGCTCGAAGACGCCGGCGGCCTGACCTACCTGAACAGCCTCGCCACCAGCGTCCCGTCGGCTGCCAATGTCCGCCACTATGCGGAGATGGTCCGGGACCGCTCGATCCTGCGACGGCTGGTGTCGGTCTCCGACGAGATCGCCACCGACGCGTTGAATGCCCAGGGCCGGATGGTCAACGAGATCCTGGATGTGGCGGAATCCCGGATCTTCCAGATCTCCGAAGACAACGGCAAGCGACGCAAGGATTTCCAGGAGCTCGGCACGCTGCTCGCTGCCGTGTTCCGCCGGGTGGACGACCTCTACAACCGTGACAATCCGAGTGAGATCACCGGTGTTTCCACGGGGTTCATCGACCTGGACCGGATGACGTCGGGGTTGCAACCGGGCGACCTGATCATCGTCGCCGCACGTCCGTCCGTCGGCAAGACGGCGTTCGCATTGAACATCGGCGAGCACGTCGCTGTGCATGAGAAGCTGCCGGTCGCGGTCTTCAGCATGGAGATGGGAGCAGAGCAACTCACCATGCGCCTGATCGGCTCGGCCGGTCGCATCGACCAGCAGCGCTTGCGCACCGGCCGCCTGACGGAAGACGACTTCATGCGGCTGACGGAGTCGATGCGCAAGATGCACGACGCGCCTCTCTACATCGACGAGTCGCCGGCGCTGAACCCGCTGGAACTGCGCGCGCGGGCTCGGCGGCTCGCCCGGCAGTACGGCCACCTGGGACTGATCATCGTCGACTACCTCCAGTTGATGAGCTCGGCCAGCTCGGGGCGGGAGAACCGCGCGACCGAGGTGGCGGAAATTTCCCGCTCCCTGAAGGCGCTGGCCAAGGAGCTTAAGTGTCCGGTGGTGGCGCTGTCGCAGTTGTCGCGGGAAGTCGAGAAGCGCCAGGACAAGAGGCCCATCATGAGCGACCTGCGCGAATCCGGCTCGATCGAGCAGGATGCGGACGTCATCTTTTTCATCCATCGCGATGACCGCTACGATCCGGACAGCGCCAACAAGGGGATGGCGGAGATCATCATCGGCAAGCAGCGCAACGGCCCTATCGGCTCGGTGATGCTGACCTTCCTCGGGCAGTACACCAAGTTCGAGAACTTCGCGTCGCAGCACTAAGCTCTGGGCCAACCATGGATGACAACACACCGACTGCGGGGGCACTGAGCGGCCTTCGGGTGCTGGATTTCTCACGGGTGCTGGCCGGACCTTGGTGCACGCAGATACTGGCGGACCTGGGCGCGGAAGTGATCAAGATCGAGCGCCCGCGCGTCGGCGACGATACCCGCCACTGGGGGCCGCCTTTCCTGAAGGACACCGACGGCAACAACACCGGCGAAGCCACCTACTTCACCGCAGCCAACCGCAACAAGAAGTCGCTCACGCTGGATCTGGCGCGGCCCGAGGCGCAGGCTCTGGTCCGCAGCATGGCGGGGCAAAGCGACGTGCTGGTGGAGAATTTCAAGGTCGGCGGCATGAAGTCCTACGGGCTCGACTACGACTGCCTGAGGGCGGTCAACCCGCGCCTGATCTACTGCTCGATCACCGGATTCGGCCAGACCGGCCCCTATGCCCCCCGGGCGGGGTACGACCTGCTGATACAGGCGTCCAGCGGCATGATGAGCATCACCGGGCGTCCCGATGGCGAACCCGGCGGCGGCGGCATGCGCGTGGGCGTCGCCATCACCGACGTCTTCACCGGCATCTACGCCTCCACCGCCATCCTCGCGGCGGTGCATGCCCGGCACACGACCGGCCGGGGGCAGTACATCGACATGGCGCTGCTTGACGTCGGCATGGCCGTTCTCGCCAACCAGGCCTCGGCCTTCCTGAACACCGGTCAGGCCCCCCGCCGGCAGGGCAACAGCCACCCCAGTATCGTCCCCTACCAGGACTTTCCGACGGCCGACGGCGCCATGCTGCTGGCCATCGGCAACGACGGGCAGTTCGCACGCTTCTGCGAAGCCGCCGGCTGCCCGCAGTGGGCCCAGGATCCGCGCTTCAGCCGCAACACCCCGCGAGTCGCCAACCGCGACACGCTGGTCCCGATGATGGAAACGGTCACCCGCACCCGGACCACCGCGCAGTGGGTGCAGATGCTCGGGCCGGTGGGGGTGCCGTGCGGACCGATCAACGATATCAGCCAGGCGTTCGCCGACCCCCAGGTGGTGGCTCGGGGCCTGAAGGTCGTCCAGCCTGCCGCGCCTGGCAGCGCGGTCCCCGCCATCGCGGGGGTGGCGTCACCGCTGCGCCTGTCTGAGCATCCGCCGGTCCTGCGCAGTGCGCCGCCGGCGCTGGGCGAGCACACCGATGAGGTCCTGGCGCAGTTCGGCTTCGACGCGGAGCAGGTGGCTGCCCTGCGCCGCGCCGGCGTCGTCTGACCTGGCGGCTGTAGCGGCCTCACGCCGGCAGCAGCTGGGCGACTACAGCACGTCGGTGGCGTAGTCGGCGAGCCTGGACCGCTCGCCCCGCTGCAGGGTGATATGCCCGGCATGGGCCCAGCCCTTGAATCGCTCCACGACGTAGGTCAGGCCCGAAGACCCCTCGGTGAGGTAGGGCGTGTCGATCTGGGCGATGTTGCCCAGGCACACGACTTTGCTGCCCACGCCGGCGCGGGTTGCCAGCGTCTTCATCTGTTTCGGCGTCAGGTTCTGGGCCTCGTCGATGATGACGAACTTGTTGATGAACGTGCGCCCGCGCATGAACGACATCGCCTTGACCCGGATGCGCGACTTGATCAGGTCGGTGGCCGCAGCCCGGCCCCACTCGCCGCCGGCGGTGTTGCCCTGGTTGAGCACCTCCAGGTTGTCTTCCAGCGCGCCCATCCAGGGCTGCATCTTCTCCTCTTCCGTGCCAGGCAGGTAGCCGATGTCGTCTCCTACCGGCACGGTTGCCCGGGTCATGATGATCTCGCTGAAACGCTTGTGATCCAGCGTCTGGGCAAGGCCGGCAGCGAGCGTCAGCAGCGTCTTGCCGGTTCCAGCCTGGCCGAGCAGCGTCACGAAGTCGATGTCCGGATTCATCAGCAGGTTGAGCGCGAAGTTCTGCTCGCGGTTGCGCGCAGTGATACCCCAGATGGCGTTCTTGTGGTGGGCGAAGTCCCGCAGCGTTTGCAGTACGGTGGTGCGGCCGTTCAGCTCCCGCACCTGTGCCACCAGCGGCATCGCGCCGTCGAGGTAGACGAACTGGTTCAGGCTGAAGGTGGGGACCAGCGGCCCGGTGAGCCGGTAGTAGGTGAAGCCGCCTTGCTGCCAGGACTCCATGTCTTTGCTGTGCGTATCCCAGAAGTCCGGCGGGAGGGCAATCGAGCCCGCGTAGAGCAGGTCGAGGTCTTCAGTGACCTGGTCGTTGAAGTAGTCCTCCGCCTCCAGGCCGAGCGCATGCGCCTTGATGCGCATATTGATGTCCTTCGACACCAGCACCACGTTGCGCGACGGGAAGACTTCCCGCAGGCCGCTCACCACCGCGAGGATCTGGTTGTCCGCCTTGCCGGTCGGCAGGGCGGCGGGCAGCGTGGTCGACAGCGCCTGCGTCTGCAGGTAGAGCCGGCCCACCGCTTCGCGGTTGCCGAGCTTGGCCAGGGCGATCCCCTGGTCGATCCGTTCGGTGCCGCCGCCGATCAGGGCGTCCAGCGACCTGCTGACCTGACGCGCATTGCGCGATACCTCCGACATGCCGCGCTTGTGGTTGTCGAGCTCCTCCAGCGTCATCATCGGCAGGTAGACGTCGTGCTCCTGGAAGCGGAACAGCGACGCCGGATCATGCATCAGCACGTTGGTGTCGAGCACGAAGAGCTTCTGCCCGGCGGTCAGGCTGCGCCGGGCACGGGGCGGCTGCGCAAGCGGCACCACCGGCGCCCGAGGAGCCGGCTCCTGCGGCGTCCATTGGACGGAGTCAACCGGTTCGGTGTCCAGCCCTGCGGCCTCCGGTTCGCTGAGCAGGCGGGCGCGCGGGCGGTCGGCGCCGCGAGCCGCGGGTCGGCCAGCCGCAGCCATGCCGGGCAGGGGCCAGGCGTCGGTTGGCGTCACCAGATGCGGTGCGGCGATGGTCTCCAGGTCGCCGGCGGGTTTTCGAGTGCCGCCGCGGGCGGTCTTCGGGCGGGCCGCCTTGGCCTTGGATGCTTCACGAATGTCCAGCATGGTTGCCGGACGGGAGGGAGCTTTTGGTAAGGGCATCGTCAGAGTTTACTCACGTAGTCGGGTACATCAGCGACATGGCCGGCAACGGAAACGCCACGCGCTGGACCTCATCTGGACGTCAGTATGGCAGCAGCGCCGCCAGCACACGGCGGCCTTCGCCCATCAGGATGTTGTAGGTACGACAGGCAGCCGAGGAATCCATGGCCTCGATACCCACCCCGGCGCGGGCGAGGGCGGCGGTCAGTCGCGGCGGGGGGATGCGGTGGCGCGTGCCGGTACCCAGCAGGATCACCTCGGCGCCCCGGCCGAGCAGCGCCTCGAAGTCGACCGCCGTCAGCGACTCGTACGATTGCACCTCCCAACGGCGCACCTCGCCTTCCGGCATCAGCAGAAGGGGGCCTTCATGGCGCACGCGGTTGATCTCGAAATAGCCGCTGCCGTAGGCGGTTACCGTGTTCAGCGCATTGTTCTGGTCGGGGTGCAGTTTCATGTCGGGTGACGGCCTCCAGGAGCATCAATGGCAGGCAGCAGGGGCGCAGCGGGAACGGCATCCTCCACGATCTACGGTACATTATCCCGGGAGCCCGACGTCGCCCTCGCGCGGGCCGCAGCAGAGTCAGCTGCCCGGCCGGCACATCCGGTCCGATTTTAGCCTACCGCCTTTAGCCCACGCCTGTGTCCACTGCCCCATCCGCCTATGAAGCCGGTCAGCAAGTCCGCCAAACTCGCCAACGTCTGCTATGACATCCGTGGTCCGGTGATGGCGCGAGCCCGCCAGCTGGAGGACGAGGGTCACCGGATCATCAAGCTGAACATCGGCAACCTGGCCCCGTTCGGTTTCGATGCGCCGGACGAAGTGCGCCACGACGTGATCCACAATCTGCCGGCGGCATCGGGCTATTCCGACTCCAAGGGGCTGTTCGCCGCGCGCAAGTCGATCATGCAGTACACGCAGGACAAGAAGATCGCCGGCGTCGGACTGGACGACATCTTCATCGGCAACGGCGTGAGCGAACTGATCGTCATGTCGATGAACGGTCTGCTCGACGACGGCGACGAGGTCCTGATTCCCTCGCCCGACTACCCGCTGTGGACCGCTGCAGTGAGCCTCTCAGGCGGCCGTCCGGTCCACTATCACTGCGACGAAGGCGCCGGCTGGCTGCCGGACCTGGACGACATCCGCGCCAGCATCACGCCGCGCACCCAGGCGATCGTCATCATCAATCCGAACAACCCGACCGGGGCGCTCTACCCGGACGACCTGCTCGAGGGGATCGTGCAGATCGCACGGGAACACCAGCTCATCGTGTTCGCCGACGAGATCTACGACAAGATGCTCTATGACGGGGCCAGCCACACGTCGATCGCCTCGCTGGCCGAGGACGTCATGTTCATCACCATGAACGGGCTGTCCAAGAACTACCGGGCCTGCGGCTACCGGGTCGGCTGGATGGTCATTTCGGGGGAGAAGCGCCATGCCGCCGATTACATCGACGGGCTGAACATTCTCGCGTCGATGCGCCTGTGCGCGAACGTGCCCGGCCAGTTCGCGATCCAGACCGCCCTCGGCGGCTACCAGAGCATCTCCGACCTGGTGGTCCCCGGCGGCCGGCTTGCCC
>JACCRJ010000565.1 GCA_013813615.1 Lautropia sp.
AGCCCAACCTGCAGAACATCCCGATCCGCACGGCGGAGGGCAGGCGCATCCGCGAAGCCTTCATCGCGGCTCCGGGCCATCGCCTGATGTCTGCGGATTATTCCCAGATCGAACTGCGGATCATGGCGCATATCTCCCAGGACCCGGGCCTGCTGAAGGCCTTCTCCCAAGGGCTCGACGTCCACCGCGCCACCGCAGCGGAAGTCTTCGGTGTCCCGGTCGAGCAGGTCAGCAGCGAGCAGCGCCGCTACGCGAAAGTCATCAACTTCGGCCTGATCTACGGCATGAGCGCTTTCGGCCTGGCGTCGAACCTCGGCATCGAGCGGGACGCAGCCAAGACCTACATCGAGCGCTACTTCAGCCGCTATCCGGGTGTCGCGGCCTATATGGAGCGAACGCGGGTGCAGGCCAAGCAGCAGGGGTACGTGGAAACGGTGTTCGGGCGCCGGCTCTGGCTGGCCGAAATCAATTCGCCGAACGGGCCGCGCCGCCAGGCGGCCGAACGCGCCGCCATCAATGCGCCGATGCAGGGCACGGCGGCGGACCTGATCAAGCTCGCCATGATCGACATCTGGCGCTGGATCGGGGCGCAGCAGCTGGCCTCTCGCCTGATCATGCAGGTACATGACGAACTGGTGCTGGAGGTGCCGGAGCATGAACTGACGCTGATGACGACGGAACTGCCGCGCCGCATGGCCGCGGTGGCGGCGCTCGCCGTGCCGCTCCTCGCCGAGGTGGGGGTGGGCCTGAACTGGGATGAGGCCCACTGAACACCCCCTGAGAGCGCACTGAGCCGGCTTTCCTGCCGGTATGCAACCGAGGGTGGTCCCGATCTTGCTCCCCCGTCGGTGTTCAGCTAGCCTACGGAATGCCAGGCGTGGCTCCTGCAGCCACGGGGTATCTTGTGGATCGCCCAACGGAGAGACCGATGTCGAGAGTGAGAGAGTCGCGCTGGTTCGGAAGACGTGTCGCCATCGTGCTGGCGTTGGCCGCCGCGCTGGGGGTGGCTGTCGCCCCGGCACCCGTGGCGGCGCAGGAACTGAAAGTGGCGATGAGTTCGCCGCCCAATTCGATGGACCCGCATTTCTACAACCTGTTCTCCAACATCAACGTTTCGGAGCACGTCTTCGAGTCGTTGATCAAGATGGACGCGGACAGCCGCATCACCCCGTCGCTGGCGGAGTCCTGGAAGCTGGTTGACAACCTGACCTGGGAATTCAAGCTGCGCAAGGACGCGAAGTTCCACGACGGCTCGGACGTGACCGCAGAGGACGTCGCGTGGTCCATCGACCGCACCTCGAAGATCGTCAACAGCCCAGGCAAGTTCGACGTCTACACCAAGTCGATCGTCAAGAAAGAGCTGGTTGATCCGAAGACCATCCGCCTGATCACCGCCACGCCCTATCCGCTGATGCTGTCGGACCTGACGTCCATCTTCATCGTCAGCAAGAAGGCGACCGACGGCCTGTCCAGCGACGACTTCTCCAGCGGCAAGGGCATGGTCGGTTCGGGACCGTTCAAGTTCCAGAGCTTCGCCCGCGACGACCGGGTCGAACTGGTGCGAAACGACCAGTACTGGGGCCCCAAGCCGGCCTGGTCCAAGGTGACCCTGCGTTTCATCCCGCAGCCGGCGACCCGGGTGGCGGCGCTGCTGGCCAAGGACGTGGACGCGATCGAGAACGTTCCCACCGCAGACCTGAAGCGGATCCGCGAGAGCAAGGACCTGACGTTCTTCTCCAAGGTGTCGCACCGGGTGATCTACATGAACCTGGACCAGCGGGAGAAGACGCCGTTCGTGACCGACAAGGACGGCAAGCCCCTGGAGAAGAACCCGTTCCGCGACCAGCGGGTGCGCGACGCCATGACGATCGCCATCAATCGGATGGCGATCCGGGACCGCGTCATGGAAGGGCTGTCGGAGCCGACCAGCAACATGGTCCCGGCCACCCTGTTCGGCCACGTGCCGGACCTGCAGGTGCCCAAGTACGACCCTGACCGCGCGAAGAAGCTGCTCGCCGACGCCGGCTATCCGAACGGCTTCAACGTGACCCTGCACGGGCCCAATAACCGCTACGTCAACGACGAGCAGATCCTGCAGGCAGTGGCCTCGATGTGGACCCGTATCGGCGTCCAGACGCAGGTCGCTGCCAGCCCGATGGCGGACTTCGCGTCGCGGGTCAGCGTGCGGCGCAAGGAGTTCTCCACCTGGCTGCTGGGCTGGGGCGCCCAGACCGGCGAGGTCTCGTCGCCGCTTCGCGCGCTGACGGCCTGCGAGAACGCCGACAAGGGTTTCGGCACCAACAACGGCATGTCCTATTGCAACCAGAAGGCCGATGCGCTGCTGGAGCAGGGGCTGGCGGAAGTGGACGATGCCAAGCGGCTGAAGCTGTTCCAGGACGCCGTGCGCCTGGTGATCACGGAGGGCGCGTTCATGCCGATCCACCAGCAGGTCACCACCTGGGCGGCACGCAAGGGCATCGACTACGTTCCGCGCACCGATGAGCGGACCTACGCCCACAACTTCAAGCCATCCACGTGAACCGACGGCGCTGTGCGCTGTCCCGAGAAGCCGACCGCGGCTGATCACCGGGGATCCGGGCGATGCTCGCCTTCATCATCCGCCGCCTGCTGCAGAGCCTGCTGGTGCTGCTGGCAATGTCGATCCTCGTCTTCGCCGGCGTCACCGCCCTGGGGGATCCGGTGGAGGTGATGAGCAGCCCGGATTCCACGCAGGCCGAGCGGGAGGCGACGCGCCTCGCGATGGGCCTGGACAGGCCGCTGCCGGTCCAGTACTGGCGTTTCCTGACCGGCGCCCTGTCGGGAGACCTCGGCAAGTCCTTCGCCTACGGCGCGCCGGCGGTAGACCTGATCCTCGAACGCATGCCGGCGACCTTCGAGCTCGCGATTGCGGCCATGCTTATCGCCGTCGTGCTGGGGATTCCGCTGGGGCTGTGGGCCGGGCTCAGGCCGGGCACGATCGCCGGCAAGACCATCATGAGCGGCTCCATCCTCGGCTTTTCGCTGCCGACTTTCTGGGTGGGACTGATGATGATCATGCTGTTCTCCGTCTTTCTCGGCTGGCTTCCTACCAGCGGCCGTGGCGAGACGGTGACGGTGCTCGGCATCAAGCTGTCCTTCCTCACCCGGGATGGCCTGGTCCACCTGCTGATGCCGGCGCTGAACCTCGCGCTCTTCAAGCTCTCCCTGATCATCCGGCTGACGCGGGCCGGCACCCAGGAGGCTCTGCTCCAGGACTACGTCAAGTTCGCCCGGGCGAAGGGACTCGCGCCGTCACGGGTGGTAGGCGTGCATGTGTTGAAGAACATCATGATCCCCGTCGTGACGGTGATCGGGCTGGAATTCGGCGGCGTCATCGCCTTCGCCATCGTCACCGAAACCATTTTCGCCTGGCCCGGCATGGGCAAGCTGATCATCGACTCGATCGCCGTGCTGGACCGCCCGATCATCGTCGCGTACCTGCTGGTCATCGTGATCATGTTCGTCATCATCAACCTGGTCGTCGACGTGCTGTATTCGGTGCTCGATCCGCGCGTGAGGCTGGCCAGTGAGTGAGGCGGCGGCGGCCGGCAAAGCGGCCGGCAGGACAGCGGCAGGCGGCAAGCCCGTGCCGGCGCCCGGGACGATCGCCGTCGCGGCGTCGCCGGGGAAAGAGCAGACACCGTTCCAGCGCAATTTCGCCGCCTACTGCGAAAGCCGCATTGCGGTGACCGGCCTGGCAGTGCTGGTGCTGCTGTGCCTGGTGGCACTGTTCGCGCCCTGGATCGC
>JACCRJ010000434.1 GCA_013813615.1 Lautropia sp.
GTGCTATGCCCTCCGGCCAGGGTGGAAGAGCGCTATGTGCCGGTGCTGAACGGCGTCGAGCTCGGCGATTACCTTGGTTGGCTGGTCATGACCTGTGCCATCTCCGCGACCGGGTGCCCGGTTCTCGCCTTGCCGTGCGGATTCACCCGGGAGGGGCTGCCGGTGGGGGTGCAGGTCATCGGCCCGGCCAGGAGCGACGCTCGTCTCCTCGCCATCGGGGCGTTCCTGGAGCAGGTTCTGGATGTGTCGCCGCGCACGCCGATCGAGCCTCGACATCCTGCGAAGCTCGCGATGCCCGATCCTGAGCGGCGAGCCGCGCCATGACGATCCGGTTTCCACCACCCCATGATGAACCAGTCGACCCCTGTCGCCCGCTGACTGGCGTACGCGTTCTCGAGCTTGCTCAGGTCATGGCGGGGCCGGTGACCGGCCTGATGCTGGCAGACCTCGGGGCGGATGTCATCAAGATCGAGAAGATGCCGCGCGGCGACGATACGCGTTCGTTCACCAGCAGCGGCGGTGACGATGTTCCCGCCAGCTTCCAGATCCTGAACCGGGGCAAGCGGTCCGTCGCCCTGGACTTGAAGCATCCGGAGGGCTTGGAGACGCTGAAGCGGCTGGCCGCCGGCGCCGATGTACTGACGGAGAATTTTCGACCCGGAACGATCGAGAAGCTGGGAATCGGGCCGCAGGTGCTGCTTTCCGTGAATCCACGTCTGATCATCTGCAGCATTACCGGCTACGGCAGAAAGGGTCCCCTCGCTGCCCGGGGAGGGTTCGACCTGATCCTGCAGGCCTACGCCGGCCTGATCAGCGTGACCGGCGAGGCCGACAGGGCACCCGTCAAGCCTGGCGTCTCGATCGCGGACGTGAATGCCGGCATCCTGGCGGCGCTCGGCGTGGTGGCAGCCTACATTCATGTGCTGCGAACAGGCAGGGGTCAACGGGTGGAGACGTCGCTGCTTCAGGCTTCCATGCAGCAGCTTTACTGGTACGCCGCGCTCTTCTTTTCAACCGGGCAGAACCCGACCCGGCTGGGGACCGCGCATCCGATCATCGCGCCTTACCAGACCTTCCGTTGCGCCGATGGGGAACTGGCGATCGGGGGAGCCAATGACGCGAACTGGCAGCGGTTGACGGAAGTACTGGGTCATCCGGAATGGCGGGACGACCCGCGCTTCGGCAGTTCCAGGCTTAGACAGGAGAATCGGGAAGCCCTTGCCGAGGAATTGAACGCCGCACTCGCTTGCGGCACACGCGCTCAGTGGGAGGAGAGACTCAACCAGGCGGGTGTGCCGGCAGGACCGGTGCAGACGGTCGGTGAGGCACTGGCACATCCGCAGTCGGCTGCGATGGACATGGTCGTGGAGGCCGATACGCCGGATGGCGGGAAAGCGAGCATGATCGGCCTGCCCTTGCACTTCGACGGAAAAAACCGGCCGGCACTGACGGCTGCGCCCCGCTTCGGCGCCGATACGATCCAGGTTCTCCTCGAGCAAGGCTTCTCCCGGCAGGAAGTGGATCGGCTGATCCAGGTCCAAGCCGTGTGCCAGTCCTGAGGAATTCAGCGGGGGCTTTGAAAATGTCTGAACCGATCCTGGTCGAGCGCAGCGGTCAAATCGTCAAGATCGAATTGAACCGGCCCGACAAGCTCAACGCAATGAACAAGCCGATGTGGCTGGGGCTCGGAGCAGCCATCGCCGCGCTGTCCGAGGACCAGGCCGTGCGCTGCATCGTGGTGCGGGGTGCGGGTGAGAAGGCATTCTGTGCGGGCGCCGACATCAGCGAATTCCACAGCGAGCGCTCCGACAGCACACAGGCCGCCGAGTATGGCCGCGTGATCGAATGCGTCGCTGCCAACTTCGCCGATTGCCCGCATCCCCTGGTCGCGCAAATCCATGGTGTCTGCGTCGGCGGAGGCCTGCTGATCGCCTGCCTGTGCGACATCCGGATCTGCGGCGAGTCCAGCCGGTTCGGCATCCCCGTCAAGAACCTTGGACTGGTGGAAGCCTTCGCGGAGATGGCGCCCCTGGTGGATCTCGTCGGCCGGGCGGTCGCGTTGGAGATACTGCTGGAGGGACGGGTCTTCGGCG
>JACCRJ010000594.1 GCA_013813615.1 Lautropia sp.
TCGACCAGGATCGGTACCTGGCCGTACGGATTCATGATCGAGATGTCCTCCGGCTTGTTGTACAGGTCCACGTCCCGGATCTCGAAGTCCATGCCCTTTTCGAACAGGACGAACCTGCATCGCTGACTGAACGGGCAGGTAGTGCCAGAGTACAGAACCATCATGAGATCGGTCTCCTGAAAAAACGAAGGTGAGCCGACACCGGCTCACCCTGTGTGTCGGTGGAAATGGAGCGCTACTTGATATCTTTCCAGTACTCGCGATTCAGCCACCAGGTCAGGAATACAAGCAAGCCGAGGAACATCAGCACCCATACGCCCAATCGCAGGCGCGTCTTGGCGCTGGGGTCCGACATGTACGCCAGGTAGCCCACCAGGTTGGCTACCTTTTCATCGTAAGCCGCCTGGTTCATGCTGCCACCGACCGCCGGAGTCAGCGTCAGCTTCGCCCCTTCGTGCGGATGGCCGGACTCGATCTTCTCAGTCTTCTCCAGGCGGTTGCCGGCGTTGTCGAAGGTCACGATGGTCCGGGTGAGGCCGTGGGCATCGCCGGTCTTCGCGTCCTTGACGGCCTTGATCTCTTCGATCGTCGCACCACGCGAGCCCTGCCATTCCCAGAGGGCATGCGGCATGGCGACGTCGGGGAAGACCGCATTGTTCCAGCCGGTGGCGCGTGTGCTGTCGCGGTAGTAGCTGCGCAGGTAGGTATAGAGCCAATCCGCGCCGCTGCCCTCGGCGGAGGAGCGGGCCCGGGCAATCACCGACAGGTCCGGCGGCTGCGCGCCGAACCATTCCTTGGCATCGTTCGGCCTCATGGCCGTCTGCATCAGGTCGCCGACCTTCTTGCCGGTGAACAGCAGGTTGCCGGTGATCTGTGCCTCCGTGAGGCCGACGTCGCGCAGGCGGTTGTACCGCATCATCGACGCGCTATGGCAGTTCAGGCAGTAGTTGACGAAGGTCCTTGCGCCGTCCTGCAGCGACGGCAGGTTGCTCAGCTTGTCGACCGGGAACCGGTCGAGCGCGGCCCCCTCACCGGCGGCCTGCCCATGGACCCCGGCGCCAAGCGCGACCGCCGCGGCCAGGGTGGCGACGAGACGTCGGATGAATACCGGTGATTTCATGCTCTGCTCTCTCGGGACACTCTACTCTGGACGCCGCGGCTGCGCCGTTTGATCGGAACTTTGATCGGAACTTTGAACGCTGGGTGCTGGCCGGAGCATCGGTTCAATGACCGGCGAAGGTGATCCGCTCGGGCACCGGCTTGAAAGTACCCATCCTGCTCCACCACGGCATGAAGGCGAAGAAGGCGAAGTAAAGCAGCGTCCCGATCTGCGTAAGGCGGTTGGCCACCGGCGACGGCGCCTGCACGCCGAAGTAACCGAGCACCAGGAAGACGATGGCGAACGCCATGAGCAATCCGGTGTGCCAGCCGGGGCGGTAGCGCATGGACCTGACGGGGCTGTTGTCGATCCAGGGCATCGCGAAGAAGATCAGCGTGGACGCGCCCATGGCCACCACGCCCCAGAACTTGGCGTCCAGGACAAAGAAGCCGATTGCCATCACCGCCACTACCAGCAGCGCGATCGACTTGGTCAGCATGGTCCTGCTGGTGAAGAGGACGAGCGCCAGGAACACCAGGAGGAACGGCAGCATGCCGAAGTACAGGAACTCCTCGGTGGTCGCACGCAGGATGGAATAGAAAGGCGTGAAGTACCAGACCGGCGCGATGTGCAGCGGCGTCTTCAGCGGATCGGCCGGGATGAAGTTGTTGAACTCGAGGAAGTAGCCGCCCATCTCCGGCGCGAAGAAGATCACCGCCGAGAAAATGGTCAGGAAGATCGCCACGCCGAAGAGGTCGTGCACCGAGTAGTACGGATGGAAAGGAATGCCGTCCAGAGGGATGCCGGCGGCATCCTTCTTCTCCTTGATCTCCACACCGTCAGGGTTGTTGGAGCCGACTTCGTGCAGCGCCAGGATGTGGGCGGCAACCAGCCCCAGCAGCACCAGCGGGATCGCGATCACGTGAAAGGAGAAGAACCGGTTCAGCGTGGCGTCCCCGACGACGAAATCGCCGCGGATCCACACCGACAGGTCCGGCCCGATGATCGGAATCGCCTGGAACAGGTTGACGATCACCTGCGCGCCCCAGTAGGACATCTGGCCCCAGGGCAGCAGGTAGCCGAAGAAGGCTTCCGCCATCAGGGTGAGGAAGATCAGGCAACCGAAGATCCAGAGGAGCTCCCGCGGCTTTCGATACGAGCCGTACAGAAGGCTCTTGAACATGTGCAGGTAGACGACGATGAAGAACGCCGAGGCGCCGGTGGAGTGCATGTAGCGGATCAGCCAGCCCCAGGGCACCTCGCGCATGATGTACTCGACCGATTCGAACGCCTTGGTCGCATCCGGCTTGTAGTGCATGGTCAGGAAGATGCCGGTCACGATCTGGATCACCAGCACCAGCATCGCCAGCGAACCGAAGAAGTACCAGAAGTTGAAATTCTTCGGCGCGTAGTACTCCGACAGATGCGCTTTCCAGTTGGAGCTCAGCGGAAACCGCTGATCGACCCAACCCAGCAAGCCCTTCGTGTCCACCTGCTTTTCTGCTGCCATGACGATGTCCTGATCCGCTTGTCCCGGCGTCCGCGCTGCGCTGACGCCGGCTCTGCCCACTTCAAACCGCTGCCGACGGCCTGCCGTCCTGCCG
>JACCRJ010000645.1 GCA_013813615.1 Lautropia sp.
GTCCAGTGGTCCGGCTGAACGTTCGTTACCGCCGGGGGACGGCGAGGGCGCGCACCGGCCGGTGGGTTCTCCGATGGTTGCGGACGGTGCCGTGCAGGCGGCTGCCTCTGCCGCACCGCTGCTGTCCGCGCGGGCCTATCAGCGCATCGACCGCGAGCTGGCCAAGTTTCCAGCCGCGCAGAAACAGTCGGCGGTGATGGCCGCGCTGGCCATCGCCCAGGAAGAGAGCGGCTGGGTCACGCCCCAGGTGATCGACGACCTGGCCAACTACCTGCAGATGCCGCCGATCGCCGTCTACGAGGTCGCCAGCTTCTACAGCATGTACAACAACCGGCCCGGCGGCAGGTTCAAGATCGGGATCTGCACTTGCCTGCCGTGCGCACTGCGCGACGGCGCAAAGGCAGGCGAGTATCTGAAGGAAAGGCTCGGCGTCGACTACGGCGAGACCACCAGCGACGGTGTCTTTACGCTGGTGCAAACCGAATGTCTGGGTGCCTGTGGTGATGCACCCGTCTGCCTGGTCAACAACAGGCAGATGGAAAGTTTCATGGACAACGCCCGGCTGGATTCGCTGATCACTGAGCTCAGGGCGAAGGCCTGAGCGGTTGCCAATCGGGAGTAGCTGACATGGGTGCAAGAGACTTGTTGATCGATGCGCGGGCGCAGGAAACCTGCTTTCACGGGCGCCACATCGCTCCGCAGATCCTTGCCGGACTGACGTCGCCGGACGGCTGGCGGGTGGCGGACTACGAGGCGCGCGAGGGCTACAAGGCCCTGCGCCGGATTCTCGGCAAGGACGGGTCGTCGCCGATGACGCCGGAGCAGGTGGTCGCGGAGGTCAGGTCTTCGGCGCTGCGTGGCCGCGGGGGTGCGGGCTTCCCTACCGGGCTGAAGTGGAGCTTCATGCCGCGGCAGTTTCCGACCCAGAAGTATCTTGTGTGCAATTCCGATGAAGGCGAACCCGGGACGTTCAAGGATCGGGACATCCTGCGCTACAACCCGCACATCGTCATCGAGGGCATGGCAATTGCAGCCTATGCGATGGGCATCACCGTGGGCTATAACTACATCCATGGCGAGATCTGGAGCGTTTACGAGCGCTTCGAGGAGGCGCTCGAGCAGGCAAGGGCAGCCGGTTATCTCGGCGACCGCATCATGGGCAGCGACTTCAACTTTCAGCTGCACGCTTTCCACGGCTACGGCGCCTACATCTGCGGCGAAGAAACCGCCTTGCTCGAGTCGCTCGAGGGCAAGAAGGGCCAGCCACGCTTCAAGCCGCCGTTCCCGGCAAGCTACGGGCTTTACGGCAAACCCACCACGATCAACAACACCGAGACTTTCGCAGCCGTGCCGTGGATCATCCGCAACGGCGGCGTCAAGTTCCTGGAGACAGGCAGGCCCAACAACGGCGGCACCAAGGTGTTCTCGGTCAGCGGCGACGTCGAACTGCCGGGCAACTACGAGATCCCGCTGGGCACGCCGTTCGCCAAGCTGCTGGAGCTCGCAGGCGGCATGCGCGGCGGCCGCAGGCTGAAGATGGTCATCCCCGGAGGGTCCTCGATGCCGGTGCTGCCCGCCGACGTCATGATGGCTTGCGACATGGACTATGACTCTATCGCGAAGGCAGGCTCCATGCTGGGATCGGGTGCGGTCATCGTGATGGACGAAACCCGCTGCGCGGTGCGCTGCCTGGAGCGGCTCTCGTATTTTTACTTCGAGGAGAGCTGCGGTCAGTGCACGCCGTGCCGCGAAGGCACCGGCTGGCTGTACCGGATCATCCACCGCATCGAGCACGGCGCGGGGCGGCCGGAGGACCTGGACCAGTTGAACCGGGTCGCCGACAACATCCAGGGGCGCACCATCTGTGCGCTTGGCGACGCCGCGGCGATGCCGGTGCGGGCGTTCCTCAAGCATTACCGCGACGAGTTCGCCCACCACATAGAACACAAGTCGTGCATCGTGCCTGAGTACATTTAGGCGCCGCGCGGCGGGCAGCCGACGGGGGCAGGGCGCGTTGCCCGGCTTCCCGGCTGCGAAAACAAGTTCCAGGAAAGCAATGGTCGAAGTCGAGATAGACGGCAGGAAGGTCGAGGTGGCGGAGGGCAGCATGCTGATGCATGCGGCAAACCAGCTGGGCATCTACGTTCCGCATTTCTGCTATCACAAGAAGTTGACGATCGCGGCCAACTGCCGGATGTGCCTGGTCGAGGTAGAGAAGGCTCCAAAGCCGCTGCCCGCCTGCGCGACGCCGGTCAGCGCCGGAATGAAGGCCCACACCAAGTCCGAGAAGGCGATCAAGGCGCAGCAGGGGGTCATGGAGTTCCTGCTGATCAACCATCCGCTGGATTGCCCCATCTGCGACCAGGGCGGCGAATGCCAGCTGCAGGAC
>JACCRJ010000654.1 GCA_013813615.1 Lautropia sp.
CCTTGAAGGATGCGGGGCGGCCCTGCCTGTAAGAAGCCGCCATGGCCAAGCTGTTCGCGTCCGAGATGGCAGAGCGCGTCTGCTCGGACGCCATCCAGATCCATGGCGGCTACGGCTACGTCAGGGACTTTCCGGTGGAGCGCATCTATCGCGACGTCCGTGTCTGCCAGATCTACGAGGGCACCAGCGACATCCAGAGGATCCTGATCGGCCGCGCACTTGCGGCCGGTTGAACCACCAGCCATGAGGAACCCTTCGTGACCACACCGCCAGGCGGCAACCCCGCCGCCGCCCCACAGCCTGCCGCCACGCCCGGCGGCCAGGTCGACTTCTATTTCGACTTCAGCTCGCCCTACTCCTACCTGGCCGCCGAGAACATCGACGCGCTGGCCAGGCGGCACGGCCATTCGGTGAACTGGCTCCCGGTCATGCTGGGGGTGATCTTCCGCTCGACCGGCTCCGCACCGCTCACCGAGCAGCATCCCTGGCGGGCCAGCTACTCGGTCCTGGACTTCAAGCGCAGCGCCGAGATGGCGAGCCTGCCGTTTCGCTATCCCTCGCGATTTCCGCAGGCGAGCCACAATGCCGCGCGGGTGGTCCTCTGGCTCGGCAGGACGGCGCCGGAGAAGGCGAGGCCGTTCGCGCTCGCCGTCTTCCGCAGTCTGTTCGTCCACGACGGCGACATCCAGGACATCGACAATCTCGCCACCATCGGCAGAACCCTGGCAATCGACGAGGCCGGTTTGCGGGCGGCGATCCAGGATCCCTCGATCAAGCAGCAACTCGCCGCCAACAACGACCTCGCGATCTCGCGCCGGGTCTTCGGCGCCCCGACCTTTTTCGTCGGCAGCGAACAATTCTGGGGCCACGACCGGATGCCGCACCTCGAGCGCCGCCTGCAGCAGCTGAACGCGTCGTGACCCGCCCGGATCCCTTGGCCTCTCGCCTGCCGCGAGCGGTGATCTTCGATTGCGACGGCGTGCTGGTGGACAGCGAGCCGATCACCAACGGCGTGCTGTCGCAGATGCTGGTGGAGCTGGGCCTGGATTTCGACCTCGACCGCACCATCAGGACCTTCATGGGCAAGAGCCTGAAGGACGAGATGACCGCCATCGAACGGATGATCGGCCGGCCGCTGGGCGCCGACTGGCATCCGCAGTTCGTCAGGCGCCGCGATGCTGCGCTGGCGGTCAGCGTCAGCGAGATGCCGGGCGTGCGGGCGGTGGTGGACCGGCTCGCGGCACTCGGCGTGCCGTTCGCCGTCGCCTCCGGCGCCGACCGGGCGAAGATGCGGCTGACCCTCGGCCGCTGCGGGCTGCTGCCGTTCTTCGAGCGCCGGATGTTCGGCGCCGACATGGTCGCCCGGCCCAAGCCGGCGCCGGACGTCTACCAGCTGGCGCTGCAGACGCTGGGCGTGGCGCCGAAAGACGCCATCGTCATCGAGGACACGCCGACCGGCACGCGGGCCGGCGTGGCAGCCGGCGCCACCGTCTACGGCCTGTCCACGCTCAACCGACCGGCAGCACTGATGGAGGCCGGCGCCAGCCTCACCTTCGAGCACATGGACCAGTTGCCGGATCTGCTCGGGCTCGGCTGAAGCGGCTGAAGCGGCTCAGTCGACGAGCTTACCCCGCAGGCTCTTGATCCGGCCGCGCTGGGTCTTCTCGTCCACCCGCCGCAGCTGGGATGCGCGCGTCGGCCGGGTCGGACGGCGCGGCTTCGGCGTGGCGGCAACGCTGTCGACCAGGGCCTGCAGCCGCTCCATTGCCGCGATCCGGTTCTGCTCCTGGGTGCGGGCGGTCTGGGCCTTGATCACGATGACGCCTTCCTTGGTCACGCGCTGGTCCCCCAGTGCGAGCAGCCGCGCCTTGATGGTGTCCGGCAGCGACGACCTGCCGATGTCGAAACGCAGGTGGATGGCGGTGGCGACCTTGTTGACGTTCTGCCCGCCCGCCCCCTGGGAGCGGACCGCCGTCCATTCGACCTCGTCGCTGCTGACGGGCACCAGCGCCACGCGTTTCATCGTCATCACCATCGAGCCGGCAAGCAGGCATGATATGTTGTCCCGCCATGCTGAACGCGATCTGGTCGAGCTTCTTCATCATCGCCGCCGTCAGCGCGGTCCTGCGATGGCTGCTCGCCGGCGATGCGGCGGTCTTCGCCGCGATGATCGAGTCGCTGTTCGCGATGGCGAAGCTCTCGGTGGAGCTGATGGTGGTGATGTTCGGCACGCTGACCTTGTGGCTGGGGCTGCTGAAGATCGCCGAGGCCGCCGGGCTGGTGGAGCGCCTGGCCCGCCTGTTGTCGCCGCTCTTCCTGCGCCTCATGCCGGGCGTGCCGCGGGGCCATCCGGCGATCGGGCTGATCACGATGAACTTCGCCGCCAACGGCATCGGCCTGGACAATGCCGCCACGCCCATCGGGCTGAAAGCGATGCGCGAACTGCAGACGCTCAATGACCGGCCCGACACCGCCACCAACGCACAGATCCTGTTCCTGGCGCTGAACGCCTCCTCCCTCACCGTCCTTCCGGTCTCGATCTTCGTCTACCGCCTGCAGCAGGGCGCGCCGGATCCCACCCTGGTCTTCCTGCCGATCCTGCTCGCAACCAGCGCCTCGACGCTGGCGGCGCTGCTCAGCGTCGCCTTCATTCAGCGGCTGAAGCTGCAGGACCCGGTGGTGCTGGCGTGGCTGGCCACGGCTGGCCTCTCCCTCGGCGGACTGATGGCGTTCCTGGCGGGCCTGTCGGCCGCCGCCCTCGCCGCCTTCTCCTCGCTGCTCGGCAACCTGGTGCTGTTCGGCGTGATCCTGCTGTTCATCGTCGCCGGGCTGGTCCGGGGT
>JACCRJ010000666.1 GCA_013813615.1 Lautropia sp.
CTGCTGGATACCATGTACGAGCTGCCCAGCCTGAGCGATGCCGAGAAAGTCGTGATCGAAGAGAACGCGATCAACGGCGAAGGCAAGCCGCTGGTGATCTACGGTGAGAAGCCGAAGGTAGCCGGCAGTAAGTAGCTGCCACCGGGGCCCCGGCCCCCGATTCCGCGCCTCCGCCCACCGGTTGCTTTCGACCGGTGATCCTCTGTTCGCAGATTCGCCACGCTGCGCACGCTCTCATGCAGGTCAGGGGAGAGCGATTGAGCGTATGCTTGACTTTTGCGGGTAGCACCGCATGTACTAGCAGATTGCCGGGAACGGTAGCCCCACCGGGCTTCATGCCTGAAGATCGACACTTCTGCCGGGGACTTGATGAGCCAGACAATGATGACTTCGCAGACACTGCCGCTCCTGCCATTGCGGGACGTGGTGGTATTTCCTCACATGGTTATTCCGCTGTTCGTGGGCCGGCCGAAATCCATCAAGGCCCTCGAGGCTGCCATGGAAGCGGGCAAGAGCATCATGCTCGTGGCCCAGAAGAACGGCTCGAAGGATGAACCGACCGCCGAAGACATCTACACGATTGGTTGCGTATCGAACATTCTGCAACTGTTGAAGCTGCCGGACGGCACGGTCAAGGTTTTGATCGAAGGCACCCACCGGGCGGGCATCCATTCCATCGATGACGCCGGGGAGCACTTCGTCTGCACGCTTGATCCCGTCGACAGCGATCCTGCCGAGACGCCTGAAGCCGAGGCTCTGCGTCGCGCCATCCTGGCGCAGTTCGACCAGTACGTGAAGCTGAACAAGAAGGTTCCGCCGGAGATCCTTACCTCGCTAAACGGCATCGACGACGCGGGCCGCCTGGCCGACACCATCGCCGCGCACCTGCCGATCAAGATCGAGCAGAAGCAGGGCATCCTGGAGACACTGCCCGTATCGGAGCGACTGGAGAAGCTGCTGGCGCAGATAGAGAACGAGCTCGACATTCTCCAGGTGGAGAAGCGCATCCGTGGCCGCGTCAAGCGTCAGATGGAGAAGAGTCAGCGCGAGTACTACCTGAACGAGCAGGTCAAGGCGATCCAGAAGGAACTCGGCGAAGGCGAGGAAGGCGCGGACTTCGAGGAGCTGGAGAAGAAGATCAAGGCGGCCCGCATGCCGCTGGAAGCACGCAAGAAAGCGGATGCGGAGTTTCGCAAGCTGCGGCTGATGTCGCCGATGTCGGCCGAAGCGACCGTCGTGCGTAACTACATCGACGTACTGATCAACCTTCCGTGGAAGAAGAAGAGCAAGATCAACAACGACCTCCGGAACGCGGAGAAGGTCCTCAACGAGGACCACTACGGGCTCGAGAAGGTCAAGGAGCGCATCCTCGAGTATCTCGCCGTCCAGCAGCGGGTCGACAAGGTCAAGGCGCCGATCCTGTGCCTGGTGGGGCCTCCGGGGGTCGGCAAGACCTCGCTGGGCCAGTCCATCGCCCGGGCGACCGGCCGCAAGTTCATCCGTATGGCGCTGGGCGGGGTACGCGATGAGGCCGAGATCCGCGGCCATCGCCGGACCTACATCGGCTCGATGCCAGGCAAGGTCCTGCAGAACCTGACGAAGGTCGGCGTGCGCAATCCGCTGTTCCTGCTCGACGAAGTCGACAAGATGGGGATGGACTTCCGCGGCGATCCGTCCAGCGCGCTGCTGGAGGTGCTCGATCCGGAGCAGAACCACACCTTCGTCGACCACTACGTCGAGGTCGACTACGATTTGTCCGACGTGATGTTCGTCGCCACCGCCAACTCGCTGAACATCCCGCCCGCGTTGCTGGATCGGATGGAGGTGATCCGGCTGGCCGGCTATACGGAGGACGAGAAGGTCTCGATCGCCCTGCGCTACCTGCTGCAGAAACAGATGAAGCAGAACGGGCTGAAGGCGACGGAGATCAACGTCAATGAAGCCGCCGTCCGCGACATCGTGCGCTATTACACCCGCGAGGCGGGCGTGCGTTCACTGGAGCGGGAGCTTTCCAAGATCTGCCGCAAGGTGGTCAAGACCCTGCTGCTCAAGAAATCCGAGCGCAAGGTGCTGGTCACGCCGAAGAACCTGGACAAGTACCTCGGGGTGCGCCGCTTCAGCTTCGGCATTGCGGAGAAGGCCAACCAGGTCGGTCAGGTGACCGGCCTGGCCTGGACCGAAGTGGGCGGCGAGCTGCTGACCATCGAAGCCGTCGCCGTGCCAGGCAAAGGCAAGACCACGTTCACCGGCAAGCTCGGCGACGTGATGCAGGAGTCCATCAAGGCGGCCATCACCGTGGTGCGCCGGCGCGGGGAGCGTCTGGGCATCGCGCCTGATTTCCACGAGAAGAAGGACCTCCACATTCACGTCCCCGAAGGCGGCACGCCGAAGGACGGTCCGAGTGCCGGTATTGCCATGACCACCGCCCTGGTCTCGGTGTTGACGGACATCCCGGTACGCGCGAATGTGGCGATGACCGGCGAGATCACGCTGCGCGGCGAAGTGCTCCCCATCGGCGGCCTGAAGGAGAAGCTGCTGGCAGCGCATCGCGGCGGCATCAAGACGGTGCTGATACCCGAGGAAAACGTGAAGGACCTTGCGGAGATCCCCGACAACGTCAAGAACCGGCTGGAGATCATCCCCGTCAAGTGGATCGATCGCGTGCTGGAGCTTGCGCTGGAGCGCATGCCGGAACCCCTGCCGGAAGAAGAGGCGAAAGCGGTCGATCCGAAGGTGCAACCCAAGGGCGGCAAGGCGGGCGAGGTCGTCGCCCACTAGGAGCCTGCCCTCTCGAAGTTCTCCCCCGAGCGCCCCGCGATTGCAAAAACCGCGGGGCGCTCTGCTATACTGTCGGACTGTTGCAAGCTTCGGCAGAGACGAACTGAGGGTGCTTAGCTCAGTTGGTAGAGCGGCGCCCTTACAAGGCGTAGGTCGGGAGTTCGAGCCTCTCAGCACCCACCAAGCAGTCAAACATACTGTGCAATATAAGTTAAGTAGTTCAGGAGTGGTAGTTCAGTTGGTTAGAATACCGGCCTGTCACGCCGGGGGTCGCGGGTTCGAGTCCCGTCCACTCCGCCAATATTTTGTAGAGGACAGAGTAGAGTTTTATTTAACTCCGTCCCGCAAATTTATAAGAAAGGCGAACGCAAGTTCGCCTTTTTTCTTATGCGCTAAAATTCGCATTCCGTTTTACTC
>JACCRJ010000001.1 GCA_013813615.1 Lautropia sp.
CCTTGAACAGCACACCATCCTTCATGATCGCCAGCAGCTTGCCGGTATCCAGGAGGATGGACAGGTCCGCCACCGGGTCGCCGTCCACCAGCAGCAGATCCGCAAGCCTGCCCTCCTCCACCAGGCCGAGGTCGTTCTCCATCATCATGATCTGGCCGCCGTACTTGGTGGCGGCGACGATGGTCTCCATCGGCGTCATGCCGCAGTACTTGACGAAGTACTGCAGGTCCATCGCATTGGTCCAGTGCGGCGCCCAGGCGAAGCCGTAGTCGCCGCCAGGCAGCACACGGATGCCGCGCCGATGCATCTCCGTGAGACTTCTGGAGGCGGCTTCGAGTTCGTCCTCGTAACCTGCCTCCCTAGCCTTCTGGGGGCTGAAACCGTAGGGCTCGCCTTCATATAGCAGCTTGATGATTACCGACAGCCCGGGCGCGACGAAGATCCGGTGCTTCTGCGCCTCCAGCATGTCAAGCGCTTCCTCATCCGTATAGCTGGCGTGATAGATGACTTCGACCCCGTGGCGCAGCGCCATCTTGATCGATTCGCAGGAGCGTGCATGCACCGACACCCTTTTGCCGCGCACCTTGGTCTCCTTCACCGCCATCGCGACCTCCTCGTCGCTGATCCAGGTGGTCTTGGCACCTGCTCCCGGCAGGATGTTGTCGCCGGAAAGGTTGACCTTGATGGAGTCGACGCCGTACTTGAGGAAGGTGCGCACCACCTTGCGCATCTCTTCCGGACCACTGACGACCGCGCCGAAGTTGTACTCCGGATACTGGATGTGCGGCAGGCTTTCGTCGCCAAGATTGCCGAGCACGGTGATCTCCTGGCTCGCCGCCAGGTAGCGAGGGCCTGGAAGCATGCCGGAATTGATCGCGTTGCGGATCACGATGTCCAGTCGCGGCTTGGCCGCCGCCGCGCCGACGCAGGAGGTCCAGCCGTGCTCCAGGTACTTCTTGGCGACGTGGGCAACCCAGAGCGTGTGCTCCTCCGGCGGCATCACCTGGATGGCGTCCAGCGACCCGGAGTTGTTCCAGGAGAAATGCGTATGCGCCTCGGTCATGCCCGGCATCAGGGTCGCGCCGGCGGCGTCGATCACGACTGCCCCGCTCGAGGGCATCATGCGCGAGCCGGGACCGCTGCGGCTGACCCGGCTGATGCGATTGCCCTGGACCAGGACCTCCCCGGGGTAGGCGGCCGCTCCGCTGCCGTCAAGGATCCGTACGTTGGTGAACAGGTAGCTTCCCATTGCCTCTCCTTTCGGCAAGAACCTCAGACGACACGCCGCGACTGAAAGCGCCGCAGCAGTTCGACGCAAGCATCCGGCCGCTCCACCGGTGTCCAGTGCCCGCAGCCGGACAGCACCTCCACCTGCGCACCGGCGATCTTCTCGCCCATGTGGCGGACCGCCTGCGGCGGTGCGACGACGTCCTGGTCGCCGGTGACCAGCAGCGTCGGGCAGGTGATCCTGGCGGCGTCGGCTGGCGTCGACGCAGCGAGTGCCTCGGCGCTGCAGGCGTAGCCTTCCGGATCCTGCCGCATCAGCGACTCGCGCACGAAGGCCACGGCTGCCAGCCGGGTACCACGGGTTTCGCTTGACGTGCAGGTCTGCACCAGCGTGTCCGCCACCACCTGCATGCCCGCCACCCCGTGTGCACGCACCTGGGCGGCCCGCGCCCGCAGGCCCGGTCGCGCCGCATCCGGCGGGGCGAACAAGGGGCCGAACAGCGCGAGGCTCGCGACTCTTGCCGGATCCGCGGCCGCCAGGTGCGTGGCGACGATGGTCCCCATGGAATGCGCGAGGACCTGCACCCGCTCGACCTTGCAGGCGCTCATCACTCGCAGGCAAGCCTTCACGAAGCGGTCGATGCTCAACTCGCCCTCCCCGCCGGCGGAGCGCCCGGAGCCGGGGAGATCGATCCGGATCACCTTGTGCCTCAGCAGCGCAGGCATCAGCGCAGTCCAGGTGTTGGAGCTGCCGCCCAGACCATGGATACACAAAACAGTTCCGCTCGCGCCTGCAGCATTGTCGACTTCATAGACGATCCGCTCGATGACGGAGGTGGTCACCGGCTCAGGCCGCCGTCAGTGACAGCCGGCTCCGCGCGGAGCGGATCTCCGGTTCCTTGTAGAACTGGCCGTCCTTCATCACCGCGAGAATCCGCTGAGGCTGCTGCAGGATCCTGATGTCCGTCAGCGGATCGCCGTCGACCAGCAAGAGGTCCGCCAGGCACCCGTCGCGGATCATGCCGAGCTCATTGCCCATCATCATGACCTGGCCTCCGAGCTGGGTGGCGGACAGCACCGCTTCCATCGGCGTGAAGCCCAGGTAGCGCACGAAGTATTCCAGGTCCTTGGCGTTGGTCCCATGCTCCATCCAGGCGAAGCCGTAGTCGCCACCCGGCAAAATGCGGATGCCGCGCCGCTTCATCTTCTTCAGCGTTTCCACCGCGGTCTCGAGTTCGCGGTGATAGCCCATCTTCTTCGCCACTTCCGGGGTGATGCCCCACCGGCTGGCGTTGTAGGAGGTGTTCACCAGCCAGCCCAGGCCCGGCGCGACAAAATGCCTGTCCTTGTTCGCCTCCAGCATGTCCAGCGCTTCTTCATCGGCAAAGCTGGCATGGAAGATCAGTTCGATGCCATGCCGCACGCACTGCTTCACCGATTCGCTGGAGCGGGCATGGGCAGCCAGGCGCTTGCCCCGCATGCGGACCTCCTCCACCGCCGTGGCGATCTCGGCATCCGTCATCTGCGTCGTTTCCGCACTCATGCCGGCGATGTACTCGCCCGACAGGTTCAGCTTGATCGTGTCCACCCCGTACTTCATGAACGTGCGCACGCAGCGGCGCATCTCGTCGGAGCCGCTCACGATGGCGCCGAAGCTGAACTCCGGATACGGCATGTGCGGCGGCGACTCGTCGCCGAGGCCGCCCGGGACGGTGATCTCCTGGCTTGCCGCGAGATAGCGCGGACCGGGGATCAATCCGGAGTTGATCGAGTTGCGGATCGCGACGTCCAGTCGCGGCTTGGCGCAGGCGGCCCCCACGCACGAGGTGAAACCGCGACTCAGGTAGCGTTCCGCTATATGCGCGCACCAGAGGATGTGCTCCTCCAGCGGCATCTTCTGGATGGCGCCCAGGCTGGGTTGATCGTTCCAGGAGAAATGGGTGTGGGCTTCCGTCATGCCCGGCATCAGGGTGGCGCCGGCGGCGTCGATGGTGTCGATGCCTGCAGTCGGCAGGGAGCGGGCGCCACGGCCGACTTTCAGGATCCGGTTGCCCTGCACCAGGACCTCCCCAGGGAACGGCTGCGTGCCGGTGCCGTCCAGGATCCGGACATTGGTGAACAGAACGTTGCTCATCGCGTCTCCTCCCCCGGCTCCTGTTGACCTTGCGGTCCCGAGCCGGGCGTCTGCACATCACTGCTTCGGGGGGTGTTTCCAAATCTGAGACTTGAGTCTCAGGTCTGCAAGGGCCAATAATAGACCTTGTCTTCGCGGCGTCAAGGACCCGGATCGATGACGATACCGACTCTCACCAGCACCGCCCCGCGCCGGCGACGCAGGCCCGGCTCCGAGGCGAGGTTGCCGGAGTCGACGCTCGCGCTGCGCCGCAAGCTGGCGGATTCAAACGGCACCCGCGGCCTCAGCGGGCCGGCGGTGCGCACCAAGGAATTGCTGCTCAAGGCCGCATCCGAGCTGATCCGCAGGCTCGGTCACGTGCCTTCGATCGGCGAGGTCGCCAAGGCCGCGGGGGTGTCTCGCGCCACCGCCTACCGCTATTTCCCGTCGCGCAGCAAACTCATTGCCGCGGTGGTGGATTCGAGCCTGGGGCCGGTCCGGCGCTTCGAGTCACAGCTCGAGAGCGTCGACGAGCGGCTCGCCGAACTGTTCGGGACGACGTTCGTGCGCTTCACGGAGTTCGAGCCGCAGATGCGCTCCGCCCTGCAACTGTCTCTTGAGCACGCAGCGCTGCAGGCCGCGGGCAGGCTGGAAGAAGAACCCTACCGGCGCGGCTACCGCATCGACATCCTGCGGCGCACGTTCGCGCCGCTGTCGCGCACGATGCCGGCGCGCTCGGTGGACCGCCTCTGCAAGGCGATGAGCCTGCTCTTCGGCATCGAGCCGTATGTGATCCTCAAGGACATCTGGGACTGCGACAACGCGGAGGTCGGCCGCATTGCGCTGTGGATGGCCAACGCCTTGCTGCACGAAGCGGAACGGGAGGTGGGGGCCGCTGGGAGCCTGTCGGGGTTGGGCAAGGGCGCGCGCGGTGGAAGGCAGGGATGAGATGCAAGGCGCGAGCGCCACCCGATCAACTCACGGCGCGGTCAGCGCTGGTACTGGACGAGCAAATCCTCGTAGGCACCGAGGATCGTTTCCCATCTGAAGGCCTCGCGGTAGCGGGCGCGGGAGGCGGCCCGCATCGCCTGGAGCCGTTGCGGGTCGGCAAGCAGCGCGTCCAGGTGTCCGGCGAAGGAATCCGCATCCGTGAAATAGGCAGCCTGCGGGCCGCTTACCCAGCGGTTGAAGCGGTTGTCGTGCGCGATCACCGCGTTGCCGGCTCCCAGCGCCTCCACCAGCGACGGATTGGTCCCGCCGACCTGGTGGCCGTGCACATAGGCCTTGGAGTGAAAGCGCAGCGACGAGACCACCGCCTTGTCGTAGATGGCGCCGGGGAACACCACCTCGTCGCTTGCAGCCTCCAGCACCGACCGCGGGTACGGCATCTTCCGGTCGTAGTTGCCCAGGACGACGAGCTTGCAGCCGCGGGGCTTCCGCGAGAAACCCTGCACGATCT
>JACCRJ010000005.1 GCA_013813615.1 Lautropia sp.
ATCCAGTAGAGCGCGTTGTGGATGAAGTACTCGCGTACTGCAGCCGCCCCGGGTCCGTCGGTGTTGATGGCAGCACCCCACGGCGTCTTGTGACGATCAGTGAACGTCTGCGGCGCAATGGCATGCAGATAGGCGCCTTCCGGACCGAAGTGGTTGTAGACCACGTCCAGCAACACCATCAGGCCGCTGCGATGCGCCGCGTCCACCAGGGCCTTGAATTCTGCCGGCCGGCCGTAGGCGCCGTCGGGCGCATAAGGAAGCACCCCGTCATAGCCCCAGTTGCGCTCGCCGGGAAAATCCCCGACCGGCATGATCTCCAGGGCGGTCACGCCCAGCGACACGAGGTGATCCAGCTTGTCGATGATGCCGCCAAAGGTTCCCTGGCGCGTGAAGGCGCCGACGTGCAGTTCGTAGACGACCGCCTCCTCCCAGGCCCGGCCCTTCCACCCGGCATCGCGCCAGCGATACGCGCGCGGGTCGATCACCTCACTGGGCCCATGCACATCCTGCGGCTGGAAGCGCGACGCCGGATCCGGGACCCGCATGCCGTCCGGCAATACGAAGCGGTAGGTACTGCCCGCGCGAGCCTCGTTCGTCACCAGTTCGTGCCAGCCATCCGCCGCCGCCTGCATCGGCCGGGGCTTGCTCCTGCCGTCGATCTCGACCCGGACCTCGGCATGCGAGGGCGCCCATAGCCGGAAGCGCACCGAGCCATCCTCGCCGACTTCAGCGCCGAACGGCATGCGATGCATCCGGCTGGTGGCGCCCGCAGGCTCGGCGCCGGCCGCGCCCGGCGCCGCCTCGCCCGCCTGGTCGGTTTCGCCCGCCTCGCCGGTTTCGCCCCCTTCCAGGAGGCGCAGGATTCCCCGCAGAGGAATGCCGACCCAGTCCGGCCGGTTGGCGAGCTCGTAGCCCACCTCGTAGAGCGCCTTCTCCAGCATGAAGAAGCGCACCACCCGCTCGGCCGCCTCGCGATCGGCGGGACAGCTCGGGATGCCGTCAGCGGCCTTCAGGTAGGCGTCGAGGTACACCTTCGACGCGGTCCGCTCCCACTGCTCCAGCCGCTGCACCGGGCCCGCACGCCGCGTCTGGTCCGTGCCGGGCGGCAGGGACCTTGCGGCGGCGGCGGCGGCGTAGGAAAGCGAGCGCAGCAAGCCCGCCACGTCGCGCAAGGGCGAATGCTTCGCCCGGCGCTCCGCGAGCGGGCGCATCGGCTCGCCTTCGAAGTCGACGATCATCGCATCGACGCCGGCCACCAGCACCTGGCCGAGGTGGTAGTCGCCGTGATGCCGCGTCCGGCAGAAGCCGTGCCGGCCCCGCACCGGGTCCGCTGCCGCCGCCCGGTCCGCAGCCTGCAGATGCAGCAGGTCGTCGAGCCGCTCGTCGAGCAGGCGCTGTCGCGACTGCAGCGAGTCGACGCAGGCACGCGCGTCGGCCCCGAGCTTGACCCCGGCCTGCTCCAGGCCCTCGAGGGCGCGCTTGCGCATCGCATGCGCTGCCTCGCTCCAGGCCTGCAGGTCCTGGTCACGCACCGGCTCCGGCGCGAAGTCAGGGTCCGACGATTCGAGGGCGAAGGCCCGGTGCATCTGCGCCGTCCGCTCGCCGAGCCGGCCCAGCCAGGCGGTTGTCTGCATCAGGGCGCTCTCATCGCCGGACGCGGCGCCTGCCAGCCGGCCGAGAACCCACTCCCAGCCGTCTCCCTGGTTGGGTACGAAGGTCTGCATCACCGAAAGGGTGAAGCGCCCGGAACTGTCCGGCCGTGCAAGCTCGGCCCACGCCAGCATGGCCGGCGTCGCCTCGAAACCGGCTTCGTCAGTGAGGAAACGGCCGACTTCGAGTTCCGGATGCGCGCCCTCCTCCAGCTTGCGGATCACCTTCATGATCGCCCGCTCGCCGACCCGGATGGAGGTATTGGACTGCTCGGCGCGGCTGCGGCGGACGGCCCAGTCGCCGCCGGCGGCGAGCCCCGCCTGCCCCGCCTGGCGGGTCTTGCCGCTGATCAACCGGCATACCCCACCCCTGCCATCGCCGCCGCCTGCTCTCTCGGCGCCCCCTTCTGCGCCCGCGCCTTGATCATGCAGCAGCATCGCGACCCACTCGCGTACGAAGGCGTCGATCGAGAACGCTTCCACCAGCACCTGCGCGCCGGCTTGTTTGCCTGCGAATGAACCGCTCATGGCTGCTTCTGCGGGCAGCCGCGCGACGACCTGCGCGGGATCGGCCGCCGACTCCGGAACCAGCGCCAGCGCAACGAACAGGCGCAGCGGCGGCCGCCCCGGCGGCTCCACCTCCCACACACC
>JACCRJ010000462.1 GCA_013813615.1 Lautropia sp.
CCATGGCTCAGAAGGCAGTTTAATAAAAAAAAATGATAGGCATAGGTGGCGAACAGGTGCGTCGCATTGGCCGGCCCGCCGCCGGTCATCACGTAGACGATCTGGAAGTCTGCAAACGTCTGGATCACCGAGAACAGCACCACGACCATCGTCACCGGCAACAGCAGCGGCCACGTGATGTACCAGAAGCGCTGCAACGGCCTCGCCCCGTCGATGGCCGCTGCATCGCCGAGATCCGGGCTGATCGTCTGCAGGCCGGCGAGCAGGGAGATCGCGAAGAACGGCACGCCGCGCCAGATGTTCACGATGACGATCGACAGCATCGCGAGATCGCCGTCGCCAAGCCAGTTGATCGCCGTCTTGATGATGCCGGTCTGGTACAGCATCCAGTTGAGAACGCTGAATGTCGGATCGAACATCCACTTCCAGGCGAAGGTCGACAGCACCGTCGGGATGATGAAGGGCAGCAGGATGAATGCGCGGGTGAACGCCTTGAACTTGAAGCTGCGGTTCAAGAGGAGTGCGAGCCAGAGTCCGAGCGCGAGCTTGAATACCGTCGTGATGAAGGTGTACCAGACGGTGTTCCAGACGACCTTGTGGAAGATCGGGTCGGTCGCGAGCCTGGTGAAGTTGTCAAGCCCGACGAAATTGCCCGGTACTCCCACCCGGGAATCCGTGACCGACAGCAGAATGCCGCGCACGAAGGGGTAAGCGATGAACAGGCCGAGCAGCACCAGTGTCGGCAGGATCAGCAGGAACGCCAGATTGCGTTCGTTCTCCAGGGGGCGCCAGCGTGGTTTGGCGAGGAAGCCAGGGGAAGTGATCGCGTTCGTGGTGGCCATCGCGTTCGTTGTTCAGGATCGGGGGTCAACAGAAGCGTGCCCCGTCGGCCTCATCGGCCATACAGGGCACTCGGGAATCGGCGCCGATTCGTTCAGGCGCCGTAGATCTTCTTCAACTCGGTTTCGAGCGCGGTTACCCCCTCCGCGACCGGTTGGCCCTTGATCGCCGAGGCGAACGTGTTGCCGATCAGGTACTTTGTCAGAACCTCGGCCGCCTTGGCGTTCGGCTCACCGGGGTAGCCCGGCGTTAGACCCGCCTGTCCGGCCAGCGCGTACGGTGCCATCACAGGGTCCTTCTTCCAGAGCGGATGGGCTTCCCACCCAGTGGTGGCCGGCGTATAGAACCCCAGTCCGGTGCTGAACCACTGGTCGTAGTTCTCCTTCTTGTGGATGTAGCGCAGCAGGTCCTTCACGGCCTTCTCGTTCTTCGTGTACTTCGGCATCACGTGCGAAGTGAATGTGTGGAAGCCGAACTGGCCCTTCGGACCCCCCGGCAACGCTGCATGTAGGATGTCATCCTTCAGCGGCTTGCCGTTTTCCTGCTTGTACTGGTCGGGCTTGCGCGTCGATTCGATGTAGATCGAGGCGCCGTTCAGCGTCGAGCAGATCGTGCCGGACAGAAAGGCACGGTTGTTCGACGAATCGTCCCAGGCGAGGCCGCCCTCGTCCATCGAATCTTTCCAGAAAGCGACCATGTATTTCGTCGCCTCGATCATCTCCTTCGAGTTGATCACTACCTTGCCTTTGTCGTCGATTTCGGTTGCGCCGAACGACCACATGAAAGGATAGACGAAGGTCGGGGGATCACCGAAGGACTGCCCGAGCGACTGCCCGATCGGGTAGCCCTTGATCTTCAGCTTCTTGCCTGCGGCGCGGTATTCGTCCCACGTCTTCGGAAACGCGCTGTGGCCGATCTCGTCGAACATCGATTTCCGGTACGCATTCATCGCGCCGATGATTGCCATAGGCATCGAAAAGAACTGGTCGCCGCTCGAGCAATTGCCCTTGGACAGGCCATAGTAGCCGCCCTGGGCGCTGCCGATCTCTCCTGCGACATCCGACAAATCGACCAGGCTCGCCTTGTACAGGTGCGGGTGGTTGTTGAACAGCATCAGCAGGTCGGGCCCGGCTCCCGATTGGATCCCGGAGGTGATGCGCGGCTGCAGGTCATTGCCGTTGACCGTCTCATAACGCACCTTGATGCCGAGGGCTTTTTCGGCCTCGGGCAGCAGCTTCTGGCGCAGCAACTGGTCGCAAGCCGGAACAAAATCGTTCCAGCGCAGCCAGTGCACCTCGGTGCCCTGGGCGAACGAAGGGGCGTGGACGC
>JACCRJ010000008.1 GCA_013813615.1 Lautropia sp.
CACCGCCGATCAGTTCGCTGTCGACGGCTGCCGAGGCCTTCACCTTGCGACCATAGCGGGCCTGCAAAGTGCTGACGATGTCGGCGAGTTGCGGTTCGGTCAGCGGGTAGGCGGAGGTCACCCGCGCGTCCAGCACGTCCTCGTGCCGGTTGCGCTTTTCTTCGAACTGGCTGGCGATCTGCGCAAGCACCGACAGCCGATCGTTCTCGGCCAGGATCTGCACGAAGTTGCGCTGCTCCTGGCTCAGCTGCCCGGCGGCATCGCCGATGACCGCGCCGATGCGGGCAGCCGTGACGCGCGGATTGGCGATCAGGGCCTGCGCTTCGCCGGCACGCATCACCGCCGACAGGCGGGTGAAGGCGTCGGACCAGTCCGGCAGGCTCCCCGTCTCGACAGCGATCTTGAAGGCCGCATCCGCGTAAGGACGCGCGATGGTGTTGGATTCCGCCATGGTCGCCTAGCGCAGCTCGTTCTTCAGGTTCGACAGCAGGTCGGCATGCCGACCTGCGTCGATCTCCCGGCGGAGAATGCGTTCTGCGCCGGCAACCGCCAGCTGTGCGACCTGGTCACGCAACTGCTCCTTGGCGCGCTGTGCGGCCAGATCGGCCTCTTCCTCGGCTGCCTTCTTGGCGGCGGCAACGATGCGGGCCGCTTCCGAGCGGGCTTCTTCCAGCAGACCGGAGGCCTGCTTCTCCGCACCGGCGCGAACTTCGGTTGCGCTTGCCCGGGCCTTCTTCAGCTCTGCGTCGACGCGCATTTCAGCCGCCTGCAGGTCCGCCTTGGCCTTGTCCGCCGCGGCCAGGCCGTCGGAGATCTTCTTGCTGCGCTCATCGAGTGCAGTCGTGATCGGCGGCCACACAAACCTGGCGGTAAACCACCAGAGCGCGGCGAAGACCACGATCTGCACCAGCAGCGTCGCGTTGATATTCACGCTGGGTTACTCCGTAGCAAGGTGGATCTATCAGCCCTGGAACGGGTTGGCGAAAGCGAACATCATGGCAATACCGACGCCGATCAGGAAGGCGGCGTCGATCAGGCCGGCCAGCAGGAACATCTTGGTCTGCAGCTTGTCCATCAGTTCAGGTTGGCGGGCTGCGCCTTCGATGTACTTGCCGCCCATGTTACCGATGCCGATACAAGCGCCCATGGCGCCCAGGCCGATGATCAAACCGCAAGCAATTGCTACGAACCCAACATTAGTCATGATGTCTCCTCGAACAGAAACGGTGAAATGGTTGAAAAAGATACTGGTTCAGGAAAACGGTGACGGCGCTCGCGACGGTTATGCGGGCGCCGGAGGACTCGCCGTGATGCCGGCTAGTGATGTTCATGGGCCTGGCCGATGTATACCAGCGTCAGCATCATGAAGATGAAGGCCTGCAGCACGATGATCAGGATGTGGAAGATCGCCCAGGCCAGACCCATCACGAAGTGAAGGCCGAAACCCCAGACGGTCGCCGTGGCACCAAGCAGTGCGATCAGCATGAACACCAGCTCGCCGGCGAACATGTTGCCGAACAATCGCATGCCGAGCGAAACCGCCCGCGCCAGGTATTCGATGATCTGCATCCCGAAGTTCACCACCCACAGGACCGGCTTGAGCACGATGCCGATACCGGAGGACGGGCCTGCACCGAATGGCGCGGTGAACAGTTCATGCACGAATCCGCCGCCGCCCTTGATCTTGACGCCGTAGTAGAGGGTCGTGCCCAGCACCACCAGCGACAGCGACATCGTGCCGTTGAGGTCGGCCGTCGGAACGATGCGCTGATAGGAAATGCCGACGAGCCCGAGCAGCCAGGGAACCAGATCGACCGGCAGGAGGTCCAGCGTGTTCATGAACACGATCCAGATAAAGGCTGCCAGCGCGAGCGGTGCGATCTTGGAGACATCGCCGTGCACGATGGAACGCGCCTGTTCGTGGACGAACTCCACCACTGATTCGATGGCGCCGACGAAACGCCCGGGGACGCCGCTGGTCACCAGCTTGGCTGCGCGGTACATGAGAAAGGCGGCCAGCAGCGCCATCGCGACCGACCAGAAAACGGTGTCGATGTTGACGATGCTGAAATCGATGATGGCTTTCTGCGGATGGCCCGATGTATTTAGATGTCCGAGATGGTGAACGATGTACTCGGACGCATTTGCGGGGCCGTGCCCTGCTGAACCTTCTGTCGCCATCTGCCTGGGTGCTTCTTCTGGTTGACGTTGTACGTGTCGCTACCACGCGGCCCGCGGTGTCCTGCCGGCTGCGCGTCGATCCTGCTTGCCTAATTGTCCTGCTTCGCTATCCTGCTTCTCCGTGTCTCGGTCGCGCCAGATTCACTTCGCGGGCAGCGACTGCGGCTTGCCGGCCTGCCCGTCGGCGCTGCCGGAGCCGGTGCCATTAAAGCCCCCGTCCGGCTGCGAAGGCACGTACAGGAGCGCGAACAGCGGGGCCTTCAGCGCGACGATCAGTCCGAGCAGCAGCGGCAGCCACTGCAACGGACCCAGCCACTTGTTGATTCCCGCCAACAGTCCCACCGTCAGGCCGATCTTGGCGAACTGGCCCAGGAAGAACACCACCGGGTACGACTCCGGCGACCGGCCCCGGTGAAGCGCCAGACGCAGGGCGAAGAGGCTGTTGGGTAAGATCGCCGCTGCGCCACCGAAGACCACATGAAGAGCGCTTGTCCAGCCAGCAACCAATGCCGCGCCCATGGCAAGAACCAGCACCGACGCAATTTGCAGCAAGACAGCCATCAACACGGCGAACCCTCGAATCTCCGCTTGTTTCCGTGCCGGTGCCCATCCGCCGCACCCGATTCGCCAAACGGTCCGAGCGGGCCGAATTTGTCGGGCGATGCGCGCCAGACAAAGCCTGCGGAGTATAAGGGGAAGTACCTACCGGGTCAAAAGGGTGAAGGCAACCTGGCGACTCGGCGTGACGGTGCGGCGACTCGACGCCAACAGTGCTCCACTAATTAACAGCGCCCCTGTCTGGTCCGGGGGCTGCGGGGTCCGGCGCCGCTGCCGGCGTATCAGACCGGACTACGGTAATTACGGATTAGCAGCGTACAGATTAGCAGCGGGCTCTGCGTGCCGCCTCTTGCCCGATGGTCAGATCGACGTAGTCGTATTCCGACCCAGCGTACTCCGGCGGGCTTCGTGGCGTCCGCACAGCAGTGGCATGATCGCTCGGCTGCTGAATCTGCTATCCAGAGTGGGCGCCCACATACGAGTCAGTGTCGGGTCACTGCGGTCGTCGGCTACACCGATTCTTCGTCCATGGCC
>JACCRJ010000011.1 GCA_013813615.1 Lautropia sp.
TCGCAGCGAAGGCTGGCGAAGAGGTCGCCGGTCAGGCAGGAGGAATGCAGCCGGACCAGCACCGGCTCCGCCGGGTCCGGACGGCCGACGATGATCGCGACGTGCTCGAGGTCCGCCACCGTTTCCCGGAACAGCACGAAGCGGCTATCCTCGTGCCCGGCCAGCGGTACCGGCGCCTCGCTCACCCGCAACAGCGAGCCGGCGCGATCTTGCGGATAGTCGTGCACGTCGGCAGCCGACACCCGCAGGTATTCGGGATCCTCCGGATTTTCCTCGGCATCGCTCCCCGAAGCGCCGAGCCGGACCACGGCCATCTCCGGAAGCCGCAACGCGACGACCGCCGGCACCAGCCGTGCCAGGCGCGCCAGTTCCAGCGCCGCCCGCAGCGCAGGGGTAGTCTGCGCCGACGGCGCCGCCGACTGCACCGTCAGCAGCGACGCCCAGCGCTCGCCGTTCAGCCGCGCGCCGTCGCCGCCATCGCCCGACAGATCGACATGTTCGCCGCCGCTCTCCGCACCGTGGCTGCCCAGGCCGGCCAGGTCTGCCAGCCGCGCCGGGTCGAAACCCTCGGGCAGGCGCAGGGTGATCGGCAGCAGCGGCGGCGGGCCGTCGGCGTCGACGCCGGCAGGCAGCGGCATCGGCAGTGGCAGCGGGACCGCCGCGTGATCCGATACGGCGGCGAGCACGGCCGGCTTGTGCCAGCCGGAAGCCTGAGCCCTTTCGGCCGTCAGCGTGACACTCAGCTCGCCGCCGGCCGCCGAAAGGCGAAACCAGGCGGAAGGCAGCATGGTCTCTACCGCCGCCACCAGGATATGCTCGGTCCCCGCACCGAGCCTCACCGGGCGGCCACGCCGCAATTCGCTGACCACCCGGTCGACCCTGATGCCGGCACGCAGCGCGGCCGCCGACGCCTTGGCATGAGCAGCGCCGTTGGCCGTGATCACGCCGGCGCCGTCGACGGCGGCCAGGCGCAACAACCGTGTCTGAGCTGCGTCATCCGCAGCGGATATAGGATTTTTCATCGCTCTGTAGCATAACCAATCTGCGGATGGCGCACCTGAATGGCCCACCGCCGCGGCTTTCCCGGGCACGGACGGCGTGCCGGCCGTATTCTCTCGATGGCCTCGGCGCCGCGCGCCGCTGATACGCGCGGCAGCCGGCCAGGACCTGTGCCAGGACACCCGTTGAGACGAAACCAGATTGCGATAGCGGACCCCGCCGCGAACGACTGCGACCTCATGTGGTCCATCTGCCTGATGATCGCCGGCCGCCGGCGCGACGGGCTGGCGCCTGCCGACTTCGCCGCCGGTACCGCCGCCGTGGGCTGGCATGCCGAGCGGGGCTGGGTGCCGCAAGGCGGCTGGTCCGATGCTGCAAAGGACCTGCTCGATCTCTACCGGCCCCTGCTGGAAGTGGTGCCCGGCCGGCGCTACCTCCTCGGCCACCTGGGCCAGAGCCTCGACGGGCGCATCGCCACCAGCTCCGGGGATTCCTGCTTCATCAACGGGCAGCAGAACCTCGTCCACATGCACCGCCTGCGGGCACTCTGCGACGCGGTCCTGGTGGGATCCGCAACCGTGGTCGCCGACGATCCGCAGCTGACGACCCGGATGGTGCCAGGCCCGCACGCCTGCAGGGTCGTGCTCGACCCGTCCCGCCGGCTGACCCCGGACCACCGGGTCTGCACCGACGGAAACGGCCCCACCCTTGTCGTCAGGGTGGGGAACCCTGTCGAGACCGGCGGCAGCGGTGACGCGCACTGCGGCCAGGCCGAAATCATCGCAGCGCGGGCGTCAGCCGATGGGATCGACCTGCCGGATCTGCTCGACAAGCTGAGCGCGCGCGGCCTGCATTGCATCCTGGTGGAGGGCGGCGGCATAACCGTCTCGCGTTTCCTCGCGCAGCGCCTCTTGGACCGGCTGCAGATCGCGGTCGCCCCATTGATCATCGGCTCCGGGCGCCAGGGGCTGCAGCTGCCGGAGGTGCTGGCGCTGGGCGACTGCCTGCGGCCCTCCTGCCGGCAGCACCAGATGGGCCAGGACATCCTGTGGGACCTCGACCTGCGTCCGGCCGCCGTTCCGCCCGAAGCGGCGTCAGCTCGCCGGTGAGTCCGCCGGCAGGGCCAGCAGGTCCCAATGGCCCACCTCGACGGTAGGGCGACCGGCCTCGATCAGGGCGATGCGGCCGTCGAGCCATTCCTGCACCCTCGCCGATGCGGCTCCGGCCATGACAGCGGCGCCGGCTGCAACGCCGGTCAGCAGTTCCCGCTGCAGGTCGCCGCTGCCGACCTGCCAGGGGCTGGGCGCCTTCGTCACCCGGTAGCCAGCAGCCTGCAGTCGAGAAGTCGCCTCCGCCGCGGCCGCGGGGCCCAGCGCCGCGCCGAAGCCCTTGTCGCTTACCTGGTGCCGATTGAAGAGGCCGGTCACCCAGTCGTCATCCGGCAATTGCGGCCGCCAGACCATCGACCCATCGTAGCTGAGGGCGAGCAGCAACGCCGGCCGGCGAAGAGCGTGCGGTTCACTGGGGACCGTGACTGGCGCCGCAGTCCCCGCAGCCAGCCACGCCACCAGCCGGTCCAGCCAGTCGGCCGATACCAGGTCGAGCAGCGCCGACGCGGTGACCAGGTCGACACCGGCGAGCGGCAGGCAGGCCAGGTCCCCGGCCAGGTCGAGTTGTACCGGTTCAATGGTCACGTCGGACACGCCTGCGCCGAGGCGGCACCTGTGGGGCAGTAGCGCCAGCAGGGCCGCGTCCCGGTCCACCATCCTCCAGTGCTGGCCGCCGCCAAGCCGCGGCGCCAGGTAGCGGAAGGTGGAGCCGGAACCGCAGGCCAGGTCGAGAATCCGCAGGCTGCCCGCGGGGTTCGCCGCCTGCAGGAAACGGCACAGCGCTTGCGTCAAGACCTCCGCCCGGGCGGCATGGTCGCAGGGCTCACGCAGCGCCAGCCACGCCGAGGAAAACGCGAGCGCGTCGGCTGGCGGCTTATCAGCAGTCTCCCGCAGTGAAGCCAGCACCCGCAGGAACAGGCCGGCGGCTGAATCCCAATCGGGCAGGCCCGCGGCCGCCGTGCGCGCGGCTGCAGCCAGCGAATCGCGCAAGGCCGGATCGACCATCACCCGCTCGATCGCGTCGGCCAGCGCGCAGACGTCCCCCGGGGGCACCAGCAGGCCCGCCTGCGGCGGCACCGTCTGCGGAATCGCGCCGGCGGTGGTGCTGACGACGGGCAGCCCGTGGGCAAGCGCCTCCGCCAGCACCATGCCGTAGCCTTCGTGATACGAGGCGAGCACGAAGACGTCGGCCGACTGGAAGGCACGATCGACCCCGGCCTCGTCGCGCTCGCCCACCAGATCCACCTGCCCGGCCAGTCCCAGCGCCCCGATGCTGGCGCGCAGCGCCGCCACGCAGACGGGATCCCGGTCGAAGCTGCCGACACAGACCAGCCGCCAGGCAAGTCCGGGGTTGCGCGCGCGGCAGGTGGCCAGGGCCCGCACCAGGTCCAGGTGGCCCTTGCGCGGCGTGATCGATGCGACGCACAGCAGGCGGACCGGCTGCGACCCCCCCGTCGACGCGACGTCATCCGACAGCACGGCCGGGCGCTGCGCCTCGGTCCGCGGCCGGTCGGTACCCGGCAACGCCACCGTGAGGCGCCATGCCGGCACGCCGTAGCTGTGCTGCAGGGTCTTCGACGTAGCCGGACTCGGCACGACCACTGCCCGCACGCTGGCCAGGGCAGCCTGTTCCGATGCCTCGAGTTGCGCCGCCTCTGCCGGCTGCAGTCCGGTCTCGAGCGCCAGCGGATGATGCACCAGCGCGATCAGCTTCAGCCGCGCGGCGTGCACCGCGACCACTTGCGGCATCGCGCCAAGCGCAAGACCGTCGACGATCACCGCGCTGTCGTCGGCGATGCCCGCAAGCACCCGCGCGGCGTCGGCCAGCGCCTGCCGGTCAGGAAACGGAAAGCTGTCGGCGAGCCGGTGAACGATCGTCGACACGCCTCGCCGCTGCAGCGCCGCCAGCAGGCTGCGGGCGTAGCGGTAGCCGCCGGTGCTGGTGGACAGGTCCCCGGGATGGACGAAATGGACGACGCACACGC
>JACCRJ010000084.1 GCA_013813615.1 Lautropia sp.
GCTACGTCAACAACCTCCCCCTGCCCGGCGCAACGCTGCAGGTGTTCGCCGTCGACCGCGACACCGGCGAGCGTCTCGGCGGTGCGGTTCACGAGAAGGTCGTCGGCGACGACGGCCGCTGGGGGCCTTTCGACGCCGAGCAGGGCGTGGCCTACGAGTTCGTCGTCAGCGCCGACGGCTATCCGACCAACCATATCTATCGCAGTCCGTTTCCCCGGTCGAGCTACCTGATCCATCTGCAGGCACAGCGCCGCGCCGCGGTGGACGAGGACGCGCGCGCCATTGTGACGATGACGCGCCCGCGCGGCTACTTCGACGTCCAGCGCGACAAGATGAGCTTCGGCGGAATCAGCCCGCCGCCGGGACTGCCCGCCACCGGCGCCGGCATCTCGGTGTCCAAGCTCAAGTCGACCGACGACGAGGTGCACACCGTCGTCGCAGAGTTCAACGGCGAGCGGGTCGTCGGCCGCACCTGGCCCGCGACCGAGAACCACCTCGTGTTTCTCGAATTGACGTACTGAATGCCGACTACTGACGCACCGACCCACCGACGCGCGGCGCCCGCGGCATAGGGCCGTCCCGGATCAGCGATTCGCCTCGTCGTCGAGTTCCCCGAGGTGCCGCAGCCGGGCGCCGATCTTCTCTTCCAGCCCGCGTGCCACCGGCCGATACCAGCCGGGCGCGGGCAAGCCCTCCGGCAGGTAGGTCTCACCGGCGGCGTAGCCTTCGGGCTCGTCATGGGCGTAGCGGTAGGCCTTGCCGTGCCCCAGCTCCTTCATCAGCCGGGTGGGCGCGTTGCGCAGGTGGATCGGCACTTCGCGGGACCTGTCCTTGCGGATGAAGGCGATCGCCTCGTTGTACGCGACGTATCCGGCGTTGCTCTTCGGCGCGACCGCGAGATAGATGACCGCTTGCGCCAGTGCCAATTCGCCCTCGGGCGAGCCGAGGCGCTCGTACGTCGCGGCTGCATCGTTCGCGAGCTGGATGGCCCGGGGGTCGGCCAGTCCGATGTCTTCCCATGCCATCCGGACGATCCGGCGCGACAGGTACTTTGCATCCGCGCCGCCGTCGAGCATGCGGCACAACCAGTACAGCGCCGCGTCCGGATTCGAACCCCGCACCGACTTGTGAAGCGCCGAGATCTGGTCGTAGAAGTTGTCGCCGCCCTTGTCGAAGCGGCGGGCGTTCAGGCTCAGCGCATCCTGCAGGAACGCGGCAGTGATCGAGTCCGCACCCGCGGAGCCTGCTGCGGTGTCGGCCTGCTCGAGCAGGTTGAGCAGCCGCCGGGCATCGCCGTCGGCATAACCGACCAGGACATTGACCGCCGTCTCGTCGAACTGCAGGTGCGTCAGTACCCGTTCACGGGCCCGCGCCACCAGCAGGCGCAACTCGTCGTCGGCGAGCACCTCGAGGACGTAGACCTGCGCGCGGGACAGCAGTGCGGAGTTGACCTCGAAGGAAGGATTCTCGGTGGTGGCGCCGATGAAGGTGACGAGGCCGGATTCGACGAAGGGCAACAACGCATCCTGCTGGCTCTTGTTGAAGCGGTGGATCTCGTCGATGAACAGGATAGTCGGGCGGCCCTGCGCCAGGTTCTGCTCCGCCTGCTCCATCGAGCCGCGGATGTCTTTCACGCCGGAAAGCACCGCCGACAGCGCGATGAATTCGTAGCCGAAGGCCGTCGCCGTCAGGCGGGCCAGCGTCGTCTTGCCGACCCCCGGTGGTCCCCACAGGATCATCGAATGCGGCTTGCCGCTTTCGAAGGCGAGCCGCAGGGGCTTGCCGGGGCCGAGCAGGTGGGACTGGCCGACGACGTCGTCGAGCGTGGCGGGCCGCAGCGCCTCTGCAAGCGGCGCGGTCGGGAGCGTGCGAAACAGGTCCGCCATCAGGCCATGCCGGCTGCAGCCCGGCTCACAGAATCGCACTCACTGGATCACATCGACGCCCGGCGGCGGCGTGAAGCTGAAATCGCTGTCCGCGACGGCTGCGTTGCGGCTGATGCGGGTGAAGGTAAAGCGGTTGACCTGGCCGAAGGCATCCTTGACCTCCATCTCGGCAGGCAGCCCGTCGCGCATGCCGACCCTGATCCGGTCGAAGCCGCTGTCGGCGACCTTCGGCAGCGCCTCCACCCACTGCAGGCCGTCGCGCTCGCCTTCTTCCTTCAGCGAAAACGCGCTCTCGAGGTCCGCGCCGCCGAAGAGGACGGCAGCCGGCGTCGCGCTGATGGCGTCGTCCGCCTTGCGCACGGTGACCTGCTTGAGGTCCTTGTCGTAAAAGTGGAGCATGCTGCCGTCGGTGACAATCAGCTGCTGGTAGGGCGACTGGATCTCCCAGCGAAAGCGTCCAGGCCTGGCGAAGGCGAACCCGCCCCTGGCCGGCGCCGCCGCCTGCCCCGACTGCTTGATCAGCTGCTGCGTGAAGTCGCCCCTGGCCGACCGGGTGGTGCGGGAAAACTCCTTCAACTGGTCGATGGCGCCGGCGGCCAATGCCGACGAAGGCGCGGTCGCGGCGAGCAGGCCGCCCAGTCCGCAGGCAGCGGTGAGCAGGCAGCGCGCGAGGCAAGCTGAAATCGTCATGAAAGATCCGTCTGCAGCGGGAACAGGAGCGCCGTCGGGCGCCGCATCCGGAAGATTAACGCGTTTGCCCGGGAGCCGGCCTAATCGTCCTTGCCGCCGCCCGCGGGAATCAGGATCTCGCGGTTGCCGTTGCCGGCCATTGCGGACACCAGCCCGGACTTCTCCATCTGCTCGAGCAGCCGCGCCGCGCGGTTGTAGCCGATGCGCAGGTGGCGCTGGACCAGCGAAATCGAGGCGCGCCGGTGCTGCAGCACGATCGCCACCGCCTGGTCGT
>JACCRJ010000468.1 GCA_013813615.1 Lautropia sp.
GGCGCCGCGCAGCGAGGAGGCCGTGCCTGGGAGCGAACACGAACGCCAGTAGGAACACGGCCGTCTGCAGGACGACGATCACGCCGCCGGTCGCGCCATCGACGAAGTAGCTGAGATAAGCGCCAAGGAGACTCGACAAGGCCCCGATCGATACGCTGATCGCGATCAGCCGGGGAAATCTATCCGTCAGCAGGTAGGCAGTAGCCCCCGGCGTCACCACCATGGCAATGACCAGGAAAGCGCCTACGGTCTGCAGGGCGGCAACCGTGCAGGCGCTGAGCAGCGTGAAGAACGTCACCTTCAGGATCGACGGGTCGAGGCCGACCGAACGGGCGTGATTTTCATCGAAGAAGGCGACCATCAGATCCTTCCATTTTAGGAGCAGGATCGTCAGGGACACGCCTGAAATGATGACCAGCTGCACCGTGTCGTTCCAGGTCACCGCGAGGATGTTGCCAAGCACGATCGTCTGGATGTTTACCGAAGTCGGCGAAAGCGACACCATGAACAGCCCCAGACCGAAGAAGGAGGTGAAGACCAGCCCGATGATCGCGTCCTCCTTCAGCTTGGTGCGCTGGTTGAGAAAGAGCATGGCACCGGCCGCCAGTCCGCCCGAGAGGAAGGCACCCACTGAGAACGGAAGTCCGAGCATGTATGCCCCGGCCACCCCGGGCACGATTGCGTGCGAAAGCGCGTCACCGATGAGCGACCAGCCTTTGAGCATCAGGTACGCCGACAGGAAGGCGCAGACGCCACCGACCAGCGCGCTCACGAACATGGCATTGATCATATAGCCGTAGGCGAAGGGCTCAGCGAGCACGGCTGTCATTTGCGCTCCCGACCCGATCAGGCCCTTCGTCCGGAGTCGGCGTCACGCCTTCCTTCTCATAGACGATGAAGGGGCGTTCATCATCGTAGAGCACGGTAGCGGTCCGATTGCGCAGGCCGTCTCCCGTCCTTTTTTCGGTCAGTGCGAAATGGCGAAGCACGCCGCCGAATGCCCTTTCCAGATTGGCTTGCGTGAAAACGTCTTCCGTGAGGCCGGCTGCCAGGACCGTCTGATCCAGGAGTACCACGCGGTCGCAGAATTCCGGTACGCTGCCCAGGTTGTGCGTGGACACGAGCATTACGCGACCCTCTTCGCGCAACCCCCGCAGGAGCGCGATGATCGCGCCTTCCGTCGTCACGTCGACGCCGGTAAACGGCTCGTCCAGGAGGATGACGTGGCCGTCCTGCGCCAGCGCCCGCGCCAGAAACACGCGCTTCTTCTGCCCGCCTGACAGCTCGCCGATCTGGCGCTTGCGGTAGGCAGTCATGCCGACCCGCTCCAGCGCGTCGGCCACCGCCTCGCGGTCACGAGGCCTGGCCCAGCGCAGCTGGTTCATGTGGCCGTAACGGCCCATCATGACCACGTCCTCCACCAGCACCGGGAAGTCCCAGTCCACGTCCTCGCTCTGAGGAACATACGAAATCACGCCTTCTTTGAGGGCTGCGCCGATCGATCGTCCCAGCACCGAAATCGATCCTTCCGAAACCGGCACGAAGCCCATGATGGCCTTGAACAGGGTGGACTTGCCGCTGCCATTCACGCCCACGAGCGCGGTGATCGTGCCGGTCGGGATCGTGAAGCTCGCATCTTTAAGGGCGACGTGACCGTTGCGGTAGATGACGCTTGCACGCTCGACGCAAATGCCATCCCGGTCACGGGCAGGCAGCGCGGGGGACTGACGAGGCGCGATCACCCCGAGATGTTCCGGACGATGGTTTGCGAGGTCACGCGCAGGAGATCCAGGTAGGTTGGAACCGGCCCATCCGCCTCGCTGAGAGAGTCGACAAAGAGAACGCCGCCATACTTCGCACCGGTCTCGCGAGCCACCTGTCTGGCGGGATCCGCGGATATGGTGCTTTCACTGAAGACGGCCGGGATGGCGTTTGCCCTCACTGCGTCGATCACCTTGCGGACCTGCTGCGGCGTGCCCTGCTGATCGGCATTGATCGGCCAGAGATAGAGTTCCCTGAGGCCAAAATCCCGCGCAAGATAACTGAAGGCGCCTTCGCTCGTCACCAGCCAGCGGCGCGCCGGGGGGATCGCCTCGAATTCGGCACGAATGGGAGCGATCATGGCTTCTATCCTGCCTTTATAGGCGTCCGCGTTGGCGCGGTAAGCTGCAGCGTTCCTGGGATCATGCTCGACCAGGGCGGCGCGGATGTTGTCGACATAGACCATTCCCGCCGTGGGTGACATCCAGGCGTGGGGGTTGGGCTTGCCCCGGTAGGGCCCTTCGCCGATCCCCATCGGTTCAACGCCCCGGGAGACGACCACGCCGGGAACCTTGCGAAGATTCTGAAAGAACCGCTCGAACCAGAGCTCCAGGTTGAGACCGTTCCAGAGGATGAGGTCAGCGTCCTGCGCCTTGATGATGTCGCCAGGAGTCGGTTGATAGTTATGGATCTCCGCACCGGGCTTGGTGATAGACCTGACCACGGCAGACTCTCCAGCCACGTTGGTCGCCATATCGGCAATGACGGTAAAGGTCGTGATGACCGTCAATCTCCCATCCTTCTGCTTTCGTGTGCAGGCGGAAAGCGCGGTCGCGGCCAGCGCGCCGGCCGCCATCAACATGGCGTCCCTTCGGCTGGGCGATGCTGCATTCGTCTGATTCATAAATTTCCCATAGGCGTGCCGGTCCGGATTCGACGGACCGCAAATGCAGCTATGGCTAAATTATAACGAGATGGCAAATGTCGGGTAAAGGGAAGGTCTTACCGGACAGGCTTGCTGAGAACGTCCGTGAGAAAAACCGCGGTCTGACGCGGGGCGCAGCAGGGCCCGCGACACGCCCGATTCGATGGCGTGCTCAGTCTCCGTTAAGCCTCTCGGTCATGCGAACAAAAACTGCAAGCGTCTCCTCGCTGCAGTGGTGTTCCATGCCTTCCGCATCGATCTCGGCCGTCGATTCGGCCACGCCTATCGCCCGCAAAAAGTCGAAAACCATCTTGTGGCGCCGCCGCGACGCGACCGCGACCGCCTCGCCGACCTCGGTCAGAAAGATGGAGCGATAGGGCTTGCTTTGCACGAGCCCGGCTCGCCGGAGCCTCTGAACAACCTTGGCCGCAGTCGCATGAGTGACTCCCATGTGTTCTGCCAGGTCAGTCAGGCGAGCCTCGCCCATGGCGGCAATCAGGTCACCAATCAGCTCGGTATAGTCCTCTGCCATTTCCGTCTGGTGTGCGTCCCGCATTCGCTGGAATGCGACTGCACGCCGCGCGGCTCCAGTGGAATCCGCCATTTCGCCTTTATCCTTGGCTTCGCCGAGATCCGATCCGACGACCGGCGCGGACAGCCGAACGAGTCTAACAGAGCGCTATTTACCTCTGAATCCGCCTTTGCACCGGTTTCTTCTTCCCGTTGACGTGCCGCCGTGGATGGTAATTGTCCGCCGTCCTCACCCGTTGGCTTCAGGAGAATGACATGAACGCACCCGCCGACCTGCACGGCTTGCTGCCTGCCGAGCGCCATGAGACACATGTCGTGTTGAATCAGGCCAGCCCAGGAATCGGGCAGAACGCCCTCTCGGGCGACGCGGTTCTGAAAGCGGCGATCCTGCGGGAGGTCCCCTGGGCGGTGGATCGATGCACTGACCTTGGTGCCCTGGTCGGAGACGAACGCATCAGGGAACTC
>JACCRJ010000147.1 GCA_013813615.1 Lautropia sp.
GGCCATGACCACCCTCGAACAGGTGAATGCCGCCTCGCCAGACGAGGCGCTGGCCATGCTGGACGCCATCTACGAGCATTCGCCCTGGGTCGCCCGGCAGGCTCTGGCGGACCGGCCGTTCAAATCGCTGGCGCACCTGAAGCTGGCGATGAGCTGCGTGGTTGCGAACGCGGGGCGTGAGCAGCAGCTGGCCCTGGTCCGGGCGCATCCGGAACTGGCGGGCAAGGCGGTGCTGGCCGCGCAGCTTACGGCAGAATCGGCCGCCGAGCAGACCCGCAGTGGCCTCACCGCCTGTACGGCCGAGGAGCTTGCCCGGCTGCAGGCGCTCAACGCCGCCTACAACGCGAAGTTCGGCTTTCCCTTCATCCTGGCGGTGCGCGGGCCGCGGGGCAGCGGGCTTTCGCCGCCGGCCATCATCGACACGCTGGCGAGGCGTCTGCCGGGTCATCCGGATGGGGAGCTCGCCGAATGCCTGCGCAACATCAACCGCATCGCGGAGCTGAGGCTGAACGACCGCTTCGGCGCATCGCCGGCGGCGGGCAACCTGGTCTGGGACTGGGCCGAGGCGCTTGCGGTGCACAGCGACCCTCCCTTCAAGGACGCGGGCCAGTTGACCGTGACCTACCTGACCGAGGCGCACCGCGCCTGTGCGCGGCAGTTGCTCGACTGGATGAAGGACTGCGGCTTCGACACGACCGGCATCGACGCGGTCGGCAACGTGTGGGGGCGCTACCTGTCCGCGCAGCCAGGGCACGCCGACGCCCACACGACTCCCGACAGTCCCGGCAGCCCGAAGACCCTCTACACCGGCAGCCACTACGACACCGTGCGCAACGGCGGCAAGTATGACGGGCGCCTCGGGATCCTCGTGCCGATGGCGGTGGTGAGGCAGCTGGCCCGTGAGGGGCGGCGGCTGCCGTACCACCTGGAGCTGATCGGCTTCGCGGAGGAGGAGGGCCAGCGCTACGCCGCGACCTTCCTCGGTTCGGGTGCGGTGATCGGCCAGTTCGATCCCCGCTGGCACGACCAGGCGGATGCGGACGGCGTGACCATGCGCGAGGCGATGCTGACGGCGGGCCTCGATCCGGACGCGGTGGCGACGTGCCGTCGCGACCTCGCCGGCGCCATCGGCTTCATCGAGGTGCACATCGAGCAGGGCCCGGTGCTGGACGAGATGAACCTGCCCTTGGGTGTCGTCACTTCCATCAACGGCAGCGTGCGCATGGCAGCCGAAATCGTGGGGGTCGCCAGCCATGCCGGCACCACGCCGATGAACCGCCGCCGCGACGCGGTCGGCGCAGTCGCCGAACTCGCGCTCTACCTGGAGCGCCGGGCCGCGGCCGACGGCGATTCGGTCGCGACCATCGGCGTCCTGCAGGTTCCCGCGGGCTCGGTCAACGTGGTGCCGGGCCGCTGCCGCTTCTCCCTCGATATGCGGGCGCCGCTCGACCCCCAGCGGGACCGGCTGGTGGCCGACGTGCTGGAGGAGCTGCGACGGGTCTGTGAAGCGCGGGGCCTGCAGCACACAGCCGAGGAAACCCTGCGCGCTGCCGCCGCGCCGAGCCATCCGGAGTGCCAGCAGCGCTGGGAGCGGGCGGTGCAGTCGCTGGGCCTGCCGGTACACCGCATGCCGAGCGGCGCCGGCCATGATGCGATGAAGATGCACGAGGTGATGCCACAGGCCATGCTGTTCGTGCGCGGCGGCAACGGCGGCATCAGTCACAACCCGCTCGAATCGATTACCGCCGACGACGCGCAGCTGGGCGTCGACGCCTTTCGCAACTACCTCGACCAGCTGGCGATCGATCCCTCGGTGGTCGATCGGGGCGCGGCATCATGAACGACGGGCCCCGCAACTCCGCTGCACCCCCCGACCCCGTCGAACCTGTCGACCCAGCCGACCCAGCCGACCCAGCCGACCCCGGCGGCACCTACGCCGCGCTCGACGCCTGGATCGACGCGCATTTTCAGGAGGAAACCGCATTTCTGGCGGAGCTGGTGAAGGTGCCGACGGACACACCGCCGGGAGACAACGCGCCGCATGCCGAGCGCGCCGCAGAGTTGCTGCAGCAGTTCGGCCTGGACGCGGAGAAGCATCCCGTGCCGGAGCAGGAGGTCAAGGACTATGGCCTCACGTCCATCACCAACCTGATCGTGCGCCGCCGCTACGGCGACGGCATCTGCATTGCGCTGAACGCGCATGGGGACGTGGTTCCGCCCGGCGAGGGCTGGAGCGTGCCCCCCTACGGTGGCGAGATCCGGGACGGCAGGCTCTACGGCCGCGCTGCCGCCGTCAGCAAGAGCGACTTCGCCACCTATGCGTTCGCGGTGCGGGCGCTGGAAGCGGTGGCGGACCCGGGCCGGCTCAAGGGCAGCGTGGAACTGCACTTCACTTACGACGAGGAATTCGGCGGCGAGAAGGGACCGGCCTGGCTGCTCGCCCGGGGCCTGACACGGCCCGACCTCGCCATTGCCGCCAGCTTCAGCTACGCGATCATCACCGCCCACAACGGCTGCCTGCAGTTCGAGGTGACGGTCCACGGCCGGATGGCGCATGCGGCGATTCCGGAATCCGGCGTGGATGCGCTGCAGGCGTCGGTGAGGATCCTGCAGGCGCTCTACGCCTGCAACCTGGAGTACCGGCAGGTGACGAGCCGGGTGGCGGGCATCGGCCACCCCTATCTCAACGTCGGCACCATCAGCGGCGGCACCAACACCAACGTCGTACCCGGCAAGGTGGTGTTCAAAATCGACCGGCGCTGTATCCCGGAGGAGGACCCCGAGGCGGTCGAAGCGGCGGTTCGCGAGGTGATCGCCTCGGCAGCGATGGCGCTGCCGGAGATCAGGGTGGACG
>JACCRJ010000155.1 GCA_013813615.1 Lautropia sp.
TGGCAGCCCCGCGGTAGCGGGCCGCTGTGGCGGCGCGAAGCCGCCGGCGCGCGCTGCAGTCCCGAAGGCGGCAGCGCCACGAACCGCCGGCGCCAGGCGGCGCAAGGGCACGGCGGCAGCCGAGGCAAACGGCAAGCCGTGGCGGCGCCTGCTTCCCGGCATGGTGCTGACGCTCGAGCCCGGCATCTACGTTCGTGCCGCCGACGATGTGCCGAAATCCTCCCACGACATCGGCATCCGGATCGAGGACGACGCGCTCGTTACCGAAACCGGCTGCGAACTGATCACGTCCGACGTGCCGAAGGCAGCTGCCGATATCGAGGCGCTGATGGCAGAAGGCGCTGCCACCCGGCGCGCGCATAAGCTGCCGGCCTGAGACGGCAGCCGATGACAGCGCTGCTACCAACACGCTACCGGGTCATCGGCAGCGGCCCGGTCGCGTTGGCATGCGCGCTGTTCATGGTGCGTGGCGGGATCGATCCGCGGCGCGTGCACCTGAGCCTGGCGCCTGCGGGCGCGAATCCGGCGCCGGCAGACGGCCGGCCCGGCAACAGCAGCGAGAGCGGCAACAGCCTGCGGCGCATGCTCGCCCTGTCGGACGGTTCGCGCCAGCTCCTCAGCCGGATCATCGGCATGCCGGCCGGTGGCGTCATCGAATGCATCGAGGTCGCCCTCTCCGGGCGCAGCGGACGAGCACGCATCCGGGCCCGCGACTTCGACGTCGCTGCGCTCGGGCATGTCATCGCCTATCCGGAACTGGTCACGGCCCTGCGCGCCGCCACCGACCGGATGCCGTTCGCCACCGTGGAGTCCTCGATAACGCTGAGGGCGGTGCCAGAGCAGGAGGTGGCGATCCATGCCGACGGAATGCCGCGGCCGTCCAGCGAAACATCCGTCGGCTTCGGTGCGCGCGCCGTCATGTCACGCGACTTCAACCAGGCGGCGCTGCTCACGGAAGTCATGGCCGAGTATGGCGGCACCACCGCGTACGAATGTTTCGGCGAGCACGGGCCGCTCGCGCTGCTGCCGGCTGCGCCCGCACATAGTCCGCGCTATGCCGTGGTGTGGTGCGACCGGCCGGAGGCCAGCGCAGCGCGCGCCGCACTGTCGCCGGCCAGTCTATCGGCCGTGTTGAACGAAGCGCTCGGCGCATTCGCCGCGCCGAAGAAAGGGCTCGGCACGCTGCGGGTCTGCGCGCCGGTGCAGACGGCCCCCCTGTCACGTCTGCGGCGCATCCATGGCGCGTGCGGACGCGAGGTCTGGATCGGCAACGCGGCGCAGGCGCTTCATCCGGTAGCAGGCCAGGGCCTCAACCTCGGCCTGCGCGATGCCTTCGAGCTGGCTCGCAGCCTTGCAGACAACGAGTACGCGAATCAGCCGCTCGCGCCGGAGGAAGTGCTTGCGCGCTTCGCCGCGAGTCGCCGTATCGACCGCAGCATCACCACCGGCGTGACCGACCTGCTTGCGGCTACTTTCACCTGGCCGCTCGCTCGGCCGCTGCAGTCCGCACTGCTGACGGCGATGGACCTGCTGCCTCCGGTACGACGTCCGCTTGCCAGCACGCTGCTCTTCGGTCGCCGCTGAGGTTGCGCATTGCAATGCCTGAGGTCGCGCATTGCAATGCCGCACTGCAATGGGTCAGGCAAGTGCATTCACAGGTGCATCGCAGTTGATTCGCGGCCTGTTCCCACGGTCATCAGCCTGATAGAATCGCCCTCCCTCGCGCCAGACCAGCAACCTTTTGAGCCCCGTCTCCAGCAATGCCCGCGACTTCCGTTTGCCCCGAGATGAAGACCGCGTCGGACAGCCTGATGCTGCAGACCCGCGCGTTGCTGCAGACCCGCACTTTGAAGATCGGCCCTTATACCCTGCCGAGCAGGACGCTGGTCGCACCCATGGCAGGCGTCACTGACCGGCCCTTCCGGCAACTCTGCAAACGCCTCGGCGCGGGCTACGCGGTGTCCGAAATGGCGGCGTCTGATCCGCGGCTCCGGGACAGCGTCAAGACCTCGCGGCGCATCGACCATGACGGGGAGATCGAACCCAAGGCGGTACAGATTGCCGGCGCGGATCCGGCCATGATGGCGGACGCTGCAAGGTTCAACGTCGGTCGCGGCGCGCAGATCATCGATATCAACATGGGTTGCCCGGCCAGGAAGGTGTGCAATGTCGCCGCGGGTTCGGCGCTGATGGCGGATGAATCGCTCGCGCTGCGGATCATCGAGGCAGTGGTGAATGCGGTGGACGTCCCGGTTACCGTCAAGATGCGCACCGGCACGGACAGCCGCAACCGCAACGCCGTGCGGATCGCCCGCGGTGCGGAGCAGGCCGGAACCGCCATGATCACGGTGCACGGCAGGACCCGCGCCTGCCAGTATCATGGCGCAGTCGACTACGACACCATCGCGGAGGTCAAGTCGCGCGTCACACTGCCGGTGATCGCCAACGGCGACATCGATTCGCCGGAGAAGGCGCGGCAGATCCTGGACGCAACCGGCGCCGACGGCATCATGATCGGACGTGCAGCGCAGGGGCGGCCGTGGATATTCCGCGAGATCGATCACTACCTCGCTACCGGCGGAAAGCTGGCCGGCCCGACTTGGCATGAAATATGGAGCCTGCTCAGGCAGCACCTCCTGGATCACTACGCCTTCTATGGCGAGTTCACCGGCGTGCGCACCGCACGCAAGCACATCGGCTGGTACTTGCGGGGCATGCAGCAGGAAGGCCTGCTGCAGGGCTGCCTGCTGGGCGATATGGAAACGCTGCGAGGGCGCATCAACGACTGTGAAGCGCCCGAAGCGCAGCTGGACCTGATCGAGCGGTTTTTTTCGGATCGAGAACGGGTGCTCGACACCTGCACAGAAAACTGGAGAGATCCTTGCAATGACTAGACCACCGACGATTCACGAGGCGGTGACGAGGAACCTCGAGAAGTACTTTCAGGACCTCGCCGGCACGCAACCAGGGCTGATCTACGACATGGTGCTGTCGGCTGTGGAAAAGCCGATGCTCGAGGTCGTCATGAAGAAGGCAGACGGCAATCAGCTGAAAGCGTCCGCCATGCTCGGTATCAACCGCAACACGCTGCGCAAGAAACTCCATTCGTACGGCATGCTCCACGGCCATGGCGGCACTAGCCCCGGGCCCTCCGGCCCGGTGCGCCGTGCGCTGCTCAGCGTCTCCGACAAGAACGGCATCGTCGAGTTCGGCCGTGCCCTGGCGGGCTTCGGCATCCAGATCCTGTCCACCGGCGGCACGGCGCGCGCGCTGGCGCAAGCAGGCGTGCCGGTCACCGAAGTATCCGACTACACCGGTTTTCCGGAGATGATGGACGGCCGCGTCAAGACACTGCATCCGAAGGTTCATGGCGGCCTGCTCGCGCGACGTGACCTGCCGGAGCACCTGTCGGCGGCGCAGACCCATGGCATCGGCATGATCGACCTGCTGGCCGTCAACCTCTATCCGTTCCAGCAGACGGTGACCCGCCCGGACTGCCGCCTTGAAGACGCCATCGAGAACATCGACATCGGCGGGCCGGCCATGCTGCGCGCGGCTGCCAAGAACCATGCTTCGGTGACGGTGGTGGTGGACCCGGCGGATTACCCGGCGGTGATCACGCAGCTGACCGGGCAGCAGCAGGTTTCTCCCGGCCTGCGGTTCACTCTCGCGACCAAGGCGTTCGCGCATACCGCCCACTACGACGGCGCCATCGCCAACTACCTTTCAGCTATCTCGGCCGACGGCAGCCGCGCCGCCTTCCCGGACATCCTAAACC
>JACCRJ010000161.1 GCA_013813615.1 Lautropia sp.
ACTGCTGAACGTCCTGCTCGTGCCTTGGCTTGCACATGCCGGGCTCGCGCTGGCAATATCGCTCGGCGCCTGGATGAACTCGGCCTGGCTGCTGCTGGGACTGCGCCGCCGCGGACTCTACGTTCCGAGCGGGGGATGGGGCGCCTACGGTGCGAAGGTGGGAGCGGCACTGGCTGCGATGGCCGCCCTCCTCTGGTTCACCGCCCGCCGCCTCGACTGGGCGGCGCTGCAGGCGCAGCCGCTGGAGCGCGCGGCGCTCGTGCTGGGGCTGGTTGCCGCCAGCGGCCTCGTCTATTTCCTGGTCTTGCTGCTGCTCGGCTTGCGCCCGCGCAAGATGCTGCAACAGCCGAAGATCGACAATCCGGGAAACCCGCCATGACTGCATCCGCCGATTCACCCGCCTCGAGCGCATCCGGCAACACCCTCGCCGGTCGCCATATCCTCTTCATCGGCGGCGGCAACATGGCCACCGCGATGATCAGCGGACTGGTGGAGTCCGGCATGCCGGCAACTCAAATCACGGTCGTCGAACCGGTGGCCGCGGCGCGCCAATCCCTGGCTGACAAGAACGGGGTGGCCGCCTTCCCGGACGCGGCGAGCATCGGTGAGGACAGGCAGTTCGGGGCCATCGTACTCGCGGTCAAGCCTCAGCAGGCAGCTGCCGCGCTGAACGCCTGCCAGGGCCTGCTGCGTCGCCACCCGGACACGGTGCTGATCAGCATCGCCGCCGGGCTGGGCGTCGAGCTGCTGGCTCGCATGAGCAGCGGGCACCGGCGCATCGTGCGGGCGATGCCCAACACGCCGTCGCTGATCGGCGCGGGAATCTCGGGCCTGTTTGCACCGGACGACGCCCCGCCCGGCGACCGGGCAATCGCCCACGCAATCCTGGCCAGCACCGGCCAGGTCGTCAGCGTCGATCGTGAGGATCTGATCGACACGGTGACCGCCGTCAGCGGCAGCGGTCCGGCTTACGCGTTCTACCTGATGGAGGCGATGATCGAGGCCGGAATTTCCGGCGGGCTGGACGCGGCGGCAGCCCGTGAGCTGGCGCTCCAGACCGTCAAAGGTGCCGCCCTGCTGGCGCTCGCCTCCGACGAGCCGCCGGAGGTTCTGCGGGCGCGGGTCACGTCGCCGGCAGGCACCACCGCAGCCGCAGTCGCGGTCCTGGAACAGCGCCAGGTGAAGGCCGGCATCTGCGAGGCGGTCCGGGCAGCAGCGGCGCGCAGCAAGGAACTCTCGGACGAGGCGAAGGCGGCGCAGGCTTCAGCGTCCTGACCGCTTACTGCGGCAGCATCTTCACCACATCGCCCGCAAACGGGAGGCGACGTCCACGGCAGGCGCAGATTCCGACGATCCGGCGGTCCCGGCTGCGGCTTCGTCCCCTGGCGCCTCGCCGCGCGCCCCGACCTGGTCAAGGCGCGCAAGTACCCCGCTGCTCAGGAAGCGGCTGCGTGCGCCGTGCACATAGTGGTCGCCGAGGCGCGGCTGCTGCGCGACGAAGTAGCGCTGCGGCTCGATCAGGTGCAGGTTGTCCCGCGCCCGCGTCATGGCGACGTACAGCAGGCGGCGCTCTTCCTCCACGCCGTACTCGCTGCCGGTGGAGAACTCGTTCGGGAAATTGCCATCGGCCACATTCAGGACGAAGACCGAATCCCACTCCTGGCCCTTCGACGAATGCACCGTCGACAGGATCAGGTAGTCCTCGTCGCGCAGCGGTTCACCGGTGAGGTCGCCGGTGGCCGACGGCGGATCCAGCGTCAGTTCCGTCAGGAACCGTTCGCGGCTGGCGAACTGCGGCGCCAGCGCGACCAGCATCTGCAGGTCGGCGGCGCGCACCGCCGCGTCGTCGTGGCGCTGAGCCAGCAGCGGCTCATACCAGCGGGCCACCTGCTCCAACTGCCCTGCCCAGGCAGCTCCGGGGCGGCCGAGCGCCAGCATCAGCCGGGTGAAGCCGGGCCATTCCTGCGCAGCGGCGGCCGGTGCCGCGAAGTCCATCAGCGCAGCGAAGCGCCAGCCGCCGGCTGCGAGATGCGCCAGGCACATCTGGGCGTTCGCCGGTCCGATGCCGGCCAGCATCTGCAGCACCCGGAACGCCGCGATGCCGTTCTTCGGGTTGTCCGCCCAGCGCAGCACGGCGAGCACGTCCTTGATGTGCAACGCCTCCAGGAACTTGAGCCCTCCGTACTTGACGAAGGGTATGTTGCGCCGGATCAGTTCCACTTCCAGCGTGTCGCTGTGATGCCCGCTGCGAAACAGCACCGCCTGGCGTCTCAGCGGCACGCCGGCTTCCCGCTGGGCGAGCACCTCCCGGACCACGTAGTCGGCCTGGGCGCGATCGTCCAGCACGGTCACCAGCCGGGGCCGTGCACCGCCGGCGCGGTCGGTACGCAGCGTCTTCGGATACTGGCGCTTTCCTTCCGCGATCAGGACGTTGGCTGCATCCAGCACGGGCTGCACCGAGCGGTAGTTCTGCTCGAGGGTCACCTGGGCTGCCGGCGGCTCGAAGCGGCGCGGAAACTCGAGGATGTTGCCGACGTTGGCGGCGCGGAAGGAGTAGATCGATTGCGCATCGTCACCGACGACGGTCACGCCGGCGCCGTCCGGCTTCAACGCGTAGAGGATCTCCGCCTGCAGCGTGTTGGTGTCCTGGAACTCGTCCACCAGCACATGGTCGAAACGGGCTGCGACGCTGGCAGCCAGTTGACCGTCCGACATGGCGGCGTGCCACCACAGCAGCAGGTCGTCATAGTCCAGCACGCTGTGCGACAGCTTGCGCTCGACGTAAGCCTTGAACAGCAGTCGCAGGTCCTCGGCCCAATCGGCGCACCACGGGAAGGCTTCCTGCAGCACCCGTTCCAGCGGCCAACGGGTATTGACCCGGTACGAATAGATCGCCAGGCACGTGTCCTTGCGTGGAAAGCGCCGCGCCTTCGCCGAGAGGCCCTGGTCGTGCCGGATCACGTCGATCAGGTCGGCCGCATCCGAGCGGTCCAGGATACCGAACGCAGGATCGAGCCCGACCTGCAGCGCGTGCTCGCGCAGCAGCCGCGCGCCCACGGCATGGAAGGTTCCCGCCCACGACAGGCGGACCGCTGCGCCCGCCGGAACGGAGCGGCCGGTCGCGGCGCGGGCGGCTTCGGCAACCAGGCGCTCCGCCCGGCGGATCATTTCCTGAGCGGCGCGGCGGCTGAACGTCAGCAGCAGCACACGTGAAGGGTCCACGCCGTTGAGCACCAGCCACGCCACCCGGTGCGCCAGGGTCGCCGTCTTGCCGGTGCCGGCGCCGGCGATCACCAGCAGCGGCGGCGCCGCTACGCCGGAGCCAGAG
>JACCRJ010000177.1 GCA_013813615.1 Lautropia sp.
TCGCACGGCACGTCGACGACCTGAAACTGGGTGTCGACGGCAGCGAGTTCGCCAGCGCCTGGCGCGCCGGCTATGCCCCGGCGATGGACAAGGTCCGCTCCGGCAAGCTCGGCTGGACCCGCATCGACGATCTCCACCGGCAGATACTGGACGAGATCATCGACCGGTTCGGCCTGACGATGGACGAGCCGGCAAGAACAGAACTGAACCTGATCTGGCATCGGCTGGACCCCTGGCCCGACTCGGTGGCCGGATTGCGCCAGCTAAAGTCCGCGTACACCATCTGTACGCTGTCCAACGGCAACATCGGTCTGCTGACCGACATGGCCAAGCATGCCGGCCTGCCCTGGGACTGCATCCTGTCGGCCGAAGTCTTCCGGCATTACAAGCCGGATCCGCAGACCTACCTGGGCGTGTGCGACGTCTTCGACATCCCGCCGTCGCAGATGCTGATGGCGGCCGCGCACAAGGACGACCTGCGCGCCGCCAAGGCCGTCGGCTGCCGCACCGCCTACATCGAACGTCGGTTCGAGTTCGGCACCACGCCGCAAGCGATCGAGCGCAAGGATCTCTCGGCCGATCCGGCTTTCGACTACCACGCACGCGACATCCAGGACCTCGCCGCACAACTGCTGAAGGACTGAGGACATATGACGTCGCCTGCCGCCCCGGTTCCGCCCTTCCCCTTCGCCTGGGAAAATCGCCATCCGACCATCCGCACGCCGGTCTTCGCGCGCAACGTGGTCGCCACTTCGCAGCCGCTGGCCGCGCAGGCAGGCCTTGCCATCCTGCGCGCGGGCGGCAACGCGGTGGATGCGGCCATTGCGGCGGCTGCCGTGATCGCGCTGGTGGAGCCGGTGTCCAACGGGCTCGGTTCGGATTGCTTCGCAATCGTCTGGGATGGGCGGCAGTTGCACGGACTGAACGCATCCGGCTGGTCCCCGGCAGCCTGGGACAAGGCCTACTTCGATCGCGTCAACAACGGCAGCATGCCGCAGCGGGGCTGGAATTCGGTCAGCGTGCCGGGCTGCATCGCCGGCTGGAGCGAACTGCACCGCAAACTGGGCAAGCTGCCCTTCGGCGACCTGATGGCGCCGGCGATCGACTATGCGGAGCGTGGCTACGCCGTCGCCACCATCGTGCAGAGGAAGTGGCAGGCACAGGCCGATATCCTGAAGAATCAGCCCGGCTTCAGCGAACACTTCCTGCCGCGCGGCCGCGCGCCCCACGTCGGCGAGCGGTTCGTGCCGGCAGGCGCTGCCGCCACCCTGCGGCGGATCGCACAATCGAACGGGCGCGACTTCTACGAAGGCGAAACCGCAGCCGCGCTGGTGGCCCACAGCCGCGCCAACGGCGGTGCGCTGGCGGCGGGCGACCTTTCGGGCTACCGGCCGGACTGGGTCGGGACGCTCAGCATCGACTACAACGGCTATCAGGTGCACGAGATACCGCCCAACGGCCAGGGCATCGCGGCACTGATGGCGCTCGGCATCCTGCGCCACTTCGACATGGCCAGCCTGGATCCCGAGGGGGTCGAAACCCGGCACCTGCAGATCGAGGCGATGAAGTGCGCCTTTGCCGACGTTTACCGGCATGTCGCCGATCCGCGCTACATGAAGTTCGAACCGCAAGCCCTGCTGGATGAAGGCTACCTGCGGGAACGGGCTTCGCTGATCTCGCGCAGCCGGGCCGGCGGCTTCAGCCACGGCATGCCGCCCGCGGGCGGGACGATCTACATGTCGACCGCCGACCAGTCCGGAATGATGGTCAGCTTCATCCAGTCCAACTACATGGGCTTCGGCTCGGGTGTGGTCGTGCCCGGCACCGGCGTGTCCCTGCAGAACCGCGGCTTCGGCTTCACCACGGACCCGGCGCATCCCAATCTGGTCGAGCCGCACAAACGCCCGTTCCAGACCATCATCCCGGGCTTCCTGACCCGCCGGGGCAAGCCGGTGATGAGCTTCGGCGTCATGGGAGGAAACATGCAGCCGCAGGGCCACCTGCAGACACTGCTGAGGATGCTCGATTACGGGCAGAACCCGCAGGCGGCGTGCGACGCCCCGCGTTTCAAGGTCCACCAGGGACTGGAAGTGGACCTGGAG
>JACCRJ010000218.1 GCA_013813615.1 Lautropia sp.
CGCCATCGGATGCGCCGATCCCACTCACGCACGGCTAGGAGGTAGTTGGCGGTCTCAGGTTTCCAGCCAGATTGCCACTCTGCGAGTTCGGCGTCTGTCTTCTTTGCGAGTTCATCACTCAATGGCATTTTCCCAAGGCGCTTATGGTCACTTCATGGTCAGTTCGCCGCCCCTGTCCAGACGGACGTGCCGTCCTGCAGCATGCGCCACTTGCAGGGGGTCGCCGGTTCCAGTCGTCTTAACCTCGATAAAGTCGGGACCGAACGCGCCAAGGGTCTCGCCGCAGAACGGGCCGGCGATAAGCTGGCCTCTCTCCATTACGCGCAGGCCGGACAGCGCGCCAGGGGCGTGAGGAGGAAAAGCCGAAAGAGGCGGGGCGGAAGAAGCGTGGTTCATCAGTGCAATGATGGCCGAGCCGGCGCGCAACGCAAAGGGACGTTTGGCGAAGCTGCCGTCGCAAGTTACGTCTGTTCCTATGCAGCAACAAGGGTAGCCGGGCGGCCGCTGCGGCCCCTGCACTGCTGGGGCTGGCGCAATGGTGCTCTTCACTCGCTCGAGGCACTATCGCCGGCGGCACGCAGCCTGGTGGATCACCTGTGCGCTCGTGCGCTGAGTAGCAGTCCGGAATCGGAGCCGAATACTAGGGGGCGCTTGCGGCGGTGGACTGGCAAGGGAAAAGGCTCTAGCATGTTTCGGCTGGCTCTTCGGCTGGGAGCGGATTTCACAAAACTCGCAGCATTCGAAGCGCCGGCAACGGCAGAACAAGGCGCAGACCAATCGGCGGTTTACCGACCCGGCTACAAGAAGGAGACGAAGATGACTTCAGGCAAGAGGTTCACGCGGCGTCGGTTCTTGGCGACGACTGCCGCCGCGTCGACGGTCAATCTGACGATGCCCTATCTCCGGCTTGCACATGCGGCAGGCTCGCTGTCGATCGGTTTCTGGGACCATTGGGTGCCCGCCGCCAACGACACCGTCACCCGGATCTGCAATGAATGGGCGGCGAAGGAGAAGGTCGACCTCAAGATCGACTACATCACTTCTCAGGGAAGCAAGCTTCAGCTGACCGGCGTCGCGGAGTCGCAGGCCAAATCCGGCCACGACATACTCCAGTTCTTGAGCTGGGATGCCCCGAACCAGGCGAAGAACCTGGTCGCGGTCGACGACGTCATGAACGCGGCGCTGAAGAACCTGGCGGCGCGTCCCCCTGCAACCAACGGCAGCCAGCTCAAGGGCCCCTGCGGGCGCATCGACCTGCTGCAGAAACACGCCTGGCTCGACGTCGTCAGAATGTATCCCGGCGCCGGCAGCAACCCAGACAAGGCGTTGCAGGACCAGTGGACCTGGGAGACCTTCCCTGTCCGTCGCCGAAAAATGCCACAAAGGTGGAAACCCGTTCGGCCTGGGGTTCGGCCAGACGACCGATTCGGTCGACTGGGTGGGCGCGCTGTTCCAGGCTTACGGCGCACAACTGGTCGACGCCAAGGGCAACATCACGGTCAAGTCCGACGCGGTGAAGCAGGTGCTGGAATACGCGCAGAGGCTGGTGAAGGTGGTACCGCCGGACGTGTTCGCCTGGGACGATGCCTCGAACAACAAGTACCTGATCTCCGGTCAGGGTTCCCTGATCATGAATCCGCCCAGTGCCTGGGCGGTCGCCAAGCGCGACAATCCCAAGGTTGCCGAGCAGTGCTGGACCTTTCCGTCTCCCAAAGGCCCACAGGGCCGCTTCGCACCCGGACTGCCGTTCTACTGGGGAATCTGGAAGTGGTCGAAGAACATCCCGGCTGCAAAAAGCCTGCTGGCCCATCTGTCGGAGCGCTCGTCCATCGAGCAGATGGTGGCGGCGAGCGGGGGCTATGACATTCCCGGATTCTCCGGACTGCGCGAGTTCAAGACCTGGGCCGAGGTCGGTCCCCCGACGGGTACGGTTTACAACTACCCGCCGCGTGCCGACCAGATCGTCTCGATCGCGGGTGCGCCCGCACCGGTCAGGATCGGCAACCAGATCTACTCGCAGGCGACCATTACCAAGATGATCGCCAAGTGTACCCAGGGCGGCGAATCGATCGACAAGGCGATCGGCTGGGCCGCCTCGGAGCTCGAAGGGTTCATGCGCACGTGAAGCTCGAAACGTAAGGCTGCGCAGCGGGTGACGCCGACCTGAAACGGCGCCGCCCGGCGGGCGGGGGACTCTTTTGCGCACATCCCGGGGAGCAGGATCGAATGGCTGATGCCGACATCCTTGCGGGGCTGCCTCCCGCACGGCGCCGCATGACGATGAAGAAGTTCGTGCGCCGCAGGTCCACGATCGCCTTCGTGATGACGGTGCCGCTGATACTTCTCATCGTATTGCTGGTCGTCTATCCGGCGCTTTTTTCCATGTATCTGGCGACGCTCAACAAGTCGATGGAGCGTTTCGTCGGCTTCGGCAATTTCGAGTTCCTGTTCAAGCGCGACACCTTCTGGATGGTGGTTAAGCAGTCGTGCATCTTCGCCGTCAGCGCCGTGTTCTTCAAGGCCTTGATCGGCTTCTTCCTGGCTCATTTCGTTCACACCATTCCGGTGAAAGGCCAGCGCAAGTGGCGCGGCATGCTGCTCGTCCCCTGGGTCATCCCGCCGGCGATGAGCACGCTCGGCTGGTTCTGGCTGTTCGATCCGTCCTACAGCGCCTTCAACTGGCTGTTCGTGCGCATCGGCATTGATCCGGTGAACTGGCTGGGGGATCCGTTCTGGGCACGCTTTTCGGTGATCCTGGTGAATGTCTGGTACGGCGCGCCGTTCTTCCTGATCATGTACCTCGCGGCGCTCAAGTCGGTGCCCGATCAGTTGTTCGAGGCCGCTTCGATAGACGGTGCGAACTGGTGGCAGAAAATCTGGTACATCACCCTGCCGATGATGCGCAACATCATTTCCATCACCGTGCTCTTCTCGCTCATCGTTACCTTCGCCAACTTCGACATCGTGCGCATCCTGACCAGCGGCGGGCCGGTTGACCAGACGCACGTGTTCGCCACCTGGGCCTTCAACGTCGGCATCTACGGCAACGACCTTCCGCTGGGCGCGAGTGTCTCGCTGTTCATGCTGCCGATCCTGGGCATTTCCGCGATTTTCATCCTGCGCGGCGTCAACCGGCGCGGCAACGAGGCATGAGCATGACGCAAGCCGCCACTGCCCGCCAGACGGTCCCGGTGCGCAAGGGCAGCATCCAGCGCAGCCGCCGGTGGGCGCTGACCTGGTCGTATGTCTTCCTGGTGTTGTTCGCGGTTTTTTTCCTGATGCCGCCCATGCACATGTTCATCACGTCGCTCAAGAGCAGCGGTGAAGTCGCGGCGATCACCAACCCGTGGTGGGTCTTCGCACCGACGCTGGACAACTATGCGGCGCTGCTTGGCTCCAGCACGTACATGACGTTCTTCCGCAATTCGGCGGTCGTCTCGCTGATCGTGGTCGTGGTCACCATGCTGATAAGCATTCCGGCCGCCTTCGCCCTCTCGCGCATGAAGTTCTGGGGCTCGACGAGCCTGGCCACTGGCGTGTTCCTCACCTACCTGGTGCCGGACACCCTGCTGTTCATCCCGCTGTTCAAGATATTCGCCTTCGTGCATGAGCACACCGGGATCGAACTCATCAATCACTGGTGGGCGCTGATCATCATCTATCCGACGCTATCGGTGCCCTTTGCCACCTGGATCCTGATCGCCTACTTTGCCTCGATCCCCAAAGAACTCGACGAAGCTGCGCTGATCGACGGCGCCGGCTACCTGCAGATGCTGGTCATGATCTTCATTCCCGTAGCGCTGCCCGGCATCATCGCCGCGACGATCTTCGCCTTCACCGTCTCCTGGTCGCAATTCCTCTATCCGCTCGCGTTCACCACCTCGACCGATCAGCTGGTGCTCCCGGTCGGCATCATCACCACGCTGATCAAGGGCGACGTGTACAACTGGGGCCAGATCATGGCAGGCGCGCTGCTCGGCGCCGCGCCGCCGTTGATCATTTACGCCTTCCTGATGGACTACTACATCGCCGGGCTCACGGCCGGCGCGACGAAGGGATAACCGCATGGCCCAGGTGAGGCTGCACAAGCTGGTCAAGAATTACGACGACACGCCGGCGGTTCGCGGGATCGACCTGCAGATCGCCGACAAGGAGTTCGTCGTCCTGGTCGGGCCATCCGGTTGCGGCAAGAGCACGACGCTGCGCATGATCGCCGGCCTGGAGGAGATCACCGCCGGCGACATCACGATCGGGGGCGAAGTGGTGAACGACGTGCCGCCGAAGGACCGGAACATCGCCATGGTGTTCCAGAACTACGCCTTGTACCCGCACATGACCGTGTACGAGAACATGTCCTTCGCCCTGCGCCTGAAGAAGGTCGCGAAAGAGGAGATTGCGAGACGGGTCGAGAGCGCCGCGCGCATCCTCGGCATCAGCGAACTGCTGAAGCGCAAGCCGAAGCAGCTTTCCGGCGGGCAGCGCCAGCGCGTGGCCATGGGCCGCGCTATCGTGCGTGACCCGAAGGTGTTCCTGTTCGACGAACCGCTGTCCAATCTCGACGCCAAGCTGCGCGTGCAGATGCGAACCGAGATCAAGAAGGTGCATCAGAAGGTCCAGACAACCACCGTCTACGTAACCCACGACCAGGTCGAAGCGATGACGCTCGCCGACCGGGTCGTCGTCATGAACGGCGGCTTGATCGAGCAGGTGGGCACACCGAATGACCTCTATCACTACCCGGCGACAAAATTCGTCGCCAGCTTCATCGGCTCCCCGGCGATGAACCTGGTGCCCTGCGTACTCGAGGAAACGGGGGGCGCATTGCGGGTTCGCCTCAGCGACGACATCGTCTTTCCGGTGCCGCAGGACCGGACGCAGAACTACCGCGCGCACATCGGCAAGCCTCACCTGGTGTTCGGCCTGCGTCCGGAGCATATCGTGGAACAGCGGTCGCACGCAGAGCCGAATCAGCATGCGTTCGAAGTCGAACTGGAGGTGACCGAACCGATGGGAATGGAAACGATGGTTTTCTTTCTTCTTGCCGGAGTCGAGCTGTGTGGGCGGGTGCACCCCAATGCGGGCGCCCAAGCGGGCAAGCGCATGACGCTGGTCGCCGATCTCAGCAATATGCACCTGATCGACGACACGAGCGGAAAGGTGCTTTGACGGGGTGCATCCGGCGTCGCTAATAATCTGCGACAACTCAGCGGGCCGCGAGGCTGTCGCGGTAACCTGAAGGGAGCGTGGCCTCGCCCCTGAGGGTGAGGTCTCGGCGCTTGCGAGAAGCGGGAGCTGCTACAGCGGCGGCGGAGCAGCGCGCAGGGCGGCTTCGGTGATGCCACCGCCAGGCTGCTGTGCACCGACGTCGGACAACGTGGCATAGTTGAAACCCTGCCATTCGTTGGTGATCGTCTTGGTACGGCTGACGCCGATTGCCGGAGCGTAGGACTCCCTGAAGTACTGCTGCGTATCGAGATAGCAGTCGGCGCCGATCAGCAAAGGAGTCCTGCGGCGCGGGTAGGGATGGAGTCGTTCTGCTTCCCAGTCCAAGCGAGATCGAGGATCCGCTGACGTGGAATCCGGGCTTCACCTCCGGGGCGGCACCGTGCCCGTTACAAGGGCTTGGATCAATTCGTGGCTCGGAGGGGATCCCGAGGACCTACGTCATGTCGGGACGATTCCCTTCACCGCCCAGGCAAGCGCAGCATACGAACGTGGACCCTCTCGTTCGCCGTCGAGATAAGCCCTTTCGACAGCTTCGCGAAGCCGACGCTTGTCGGCTTCTTGCAGCGTGGCGAGGTAAGCCGCGACAGTCCCATCGCGACCTTCGTAAGGTCCCCAGAGGTCTTCGAAGGACTGGAAGTCCATTCGCGTTACCAGGCTCTTTTCCACGACGTCCGTAAG